>NZ_JBIAXM010000016.1:0-231792 GCF_042896695.1 Streptomyces sp. NPDC001270
CACCCTGCGGCTGCGGATGGCCGGCGAGGAACACGAGGTCGTCGAGCACGTCCTCCTCGGCGGGCAGGACCTCCTCGCGACGAACTCCAAGGCCGGGCCGCGCCGGGTCGAACCGCGCAGCTCCACCCACCACCAGGTGGAGCCCACCGGCCTGTCCGCGCAGCTCCCGCCGGTCTCCTGGTCCATGATCCGCACAGCACCGCGCGCCGTCGCGGCACCGTAGCCGCGTCCGGGGCCCACGGAGGCCGGGCCGTACCGAATCTGCCGGTGAGCCTCCGTCGCCGGCAGAGCACGATCCGCCGGGAGCACCACGAGGCCCGGTACGGCACGTACTTCCGCTACCGACAGCCCCTACCGACAGCCCCTACTGAGCACACCGTGTCCGCTGGTCAGCGACCGCGCCTCAGCCGGTCGACCCAGCGGCCCACACCCCGTCGTGACCGGCGAGGACGCCGCTGAAGCGGTCGCCGATCCGCTGCCCCCGCACGACCACCCGTCGATGTCCCCGGCAGCGCAGATGTCCCGGCCGGGCCGACGACACCGGGGCGAGGGGCGTGACCCCTGCGGACGGTGGGGCGGGGAGTCAGCGCTCCGACAGCGTGGCGAGTCCGGCACGCAGGAAGGCCATCGCCGCCTCGATGCCGGCTGTCTCGCGGGTGCGGAGCAACTCCGCGACGATGGCGGCCGCCGCCGCGGCGACCATGCGCGGCCCGAAGTCGTGGGGCGTGCCCCCCGTCTCCTCCGCGAGGCGGCGGGCTCCTTCCTCCACGACCTCGCTCACCCGGGCGTTGGCGATGGCCTTGAGATCCGGATTCAGGTCGAGCATGCGCTCGCAGACCTCGTCGAGCGCGTTGCCGCTGGTGAGTTCCTCACGCAGCCACTGTTCGAGCGCGTCGAGCGCCGACTGGTCGACACGCCGGACGCGCAGAGTGGCGGCCAGACGCTCCGTCATCGAGGTCACCTGGGTCAGCGCCAGGTCGAGCTTCGACGGGAAGTACAGCGTGACCGTGCGTGCGGACACTTCCGCGCGCTCCGCGATGTCCGCGATGGTCGTCGTCTCGAAGCCGCGCTCCGCGAACAGCGTGATCGCCGCTCGCAGAATCGCCTCTCTGCGCCGGGCCTTGCCTAGCTCTCTCACCCCGTCGCTCATGACTCGAAGTTTACCATCGAAAGCGAATTTACCATCAAGTGTAAAAATACCTTAGGGTGTAACCGGAGATGCTCGCACTGGACAAGGACGAGGACAGAACATGGCGTCACGCCTCTACACCTGGGCGCGCTGGGCGACACGGCGGCGCGGCCGGGTCATAGCCGTCTGGCTGCTGCTGCTCACCGTGGTCGGTGGCCTGGGCATCACGCTGCACGGCAAGGTCACCACCGACTTCACCGTGCCGGGCATCGAGTCACAGCGTGCCCAGGACCTGCTCAAGGACAAGTTCCCGCAGGCAGCCGGCGGCACCGTCAGAGTCGTTTTCGCCGCGCCGAAGGGCACCCAACTCACCGGGTCCGGGCCCGAGAACGCCGTACGGACAAGCCTGAAGAAGGCCGCCGGGGTCGAGGGCGTCGTGCGCGTCACCGATCCGGTCGAGACCCGTACGATCTCACCGGACGAGCGCATCGGCTACGCGGACGTCCTGTTCAGGGATCCGGCGCCCGACGTTCCGCAGAGTGCCAAGGACTCCCTGTCCGACGCCATGACCGCGGCCCGCCAGGCCGGTGTCGAGGTCGAGTTCGGCGGCTCCGCGATGCAGCCCAAGACCGAGGTCGGCGGCCCCGCCGAGATCGTCGGCGTCGTCGTCGCCTTCGCCGTCCTGGCGCTCGCCCTCGGCTCGCTGATCGTCGCCGGACTGCCCCTGCTGACGGCGCTGGTCGGCGTGGCCGTCGGTGTGCTGGGCGTGCAGTTCGTCTCCCGCTTCGTCGAGATGACCGGCACCGCCACGGTGCTGGCACTGATGATCGGCCTTGCCGTCGGCATCGACTACGCGCTGTTCATCATCTCCCGCCACCGCGAACAACTCGCCGATCCCGGGCAGGACGTGGCGGACTCCATCGCACGAGCCGTGGCCACCGCCGGCAGCGCGGTCGTCTTCGCCGGTGCCACTGTGATCATCGCGCTCGCGGCCCTCGCCGTGACCGGCATCCCCTTCCTGACCGTGATGGGGCTGGCCGCCGCGGCGACCGTCCTGATCGCCGTCCTGGTGGCCATCAGCCTCGTGCCGGCCGCGCTCGCCCTGTTCGGCGAGCGGCTGCGCCCGCGTCGCCGTCGCGACAAGGACCGTACCCGCGACTCCTGGGCCATGTCCTGGGCGCGTGCCGTCACGAGCAAGCCCGTGATCGTCCTCGTCGTCGGCGTCATCGGGCTGCTCGCCCTCGCGCTACCCGCACGTGAGCTGCGCCTGGGCCTGCCGAGCTTCGCCTCCCAACCGGCCGACAGCACCGAGCACAAGAGCTATGACCTGCTGACCGAAGGCTTCGGCCCCGGCTTCAACGCCACGCTCACCGCCATCGTCGACACCGCCGCGATACCCGGCGCCGAACGCGAGTCCACTCTGGCGCACCTGCACACGGCACTGGCCGCCGAGCCGGGCGTCGCCACCGTCTCCGCACCGGTCACCAACCCGGCGCGCACCGTCGCGGTGATGGCCGTCGTGCCGGAGACCGGCCCCGACGCGCAGGCCACCACAGATCTTGTCCATCGCCTGCGCGACACCGGGCCAGGCATCGCGAAAACGGGCGGCACCCTCTACATCGCCGGTGCCACCGCCGCCGGGATCGACGTCTCCGGCAAACTCTCCGGCGCACTGCCGCTGTTCGTGGCCATCGTGGTGATCCTCGCGCTGCTCCTGCTGGCCATCGCGTTCCGTTCGCTGCTGGTCCCCGTCAAAGCCGCGCTCGGCTTCCTGCTCTCGGTCGCCGCGTCGCTCGGCGCCACCGTCTGGGTCTTCCAGCAGGGCCACCTGAGCGGCCTGCTCGACATTCCGGCCGCGGGCCCGGTGACCAGCTTCCTGCCCGTCCTGCTGATCGGCGTCCTGTTCGGACTCGCCATGGACTACGAGGTCTTCCTCGTCAGCCGGATGCGCGAACACCATGAGCACACCGGCAAGGCGGCCGACGCCGTCGTCCATGGGGTGGCCGCGAGCGGCAGGGTCGTCAGCGCGGCGGCGCTCATCATGGCAGCCGTCTTCGGCGGGTTCGTCTTCAACCACGACCCGATCATCAAGTCCATCGGCTTCGCCCTCGCGTTCGGTGTCGCGGTCGACGCGTTCGTGGTCCGTATGACCCTCGTCCCCGCCGCGATGGCGCTGCTCGGCCGGCACGCCTGGCGCCTCCCCCGTGCTCTTGAGGCCCTCCTCCCGCACGTCGACATCGAAGGCGCCAAGCTGCCCGCACGAAGCACGCCGAGGCGAACCGACACCCAAACGACCGGCACGAATGAGTTTGACCAGCATCGGAATCCGACGATCGCCCGCTGAACCGCGGCCGTCCCTGGCGCAGTAGAAGCAGTAGAAGCAGTAGAAGCAGTAGAAGAAGGCACCTGTGCCGTGGAACCGGGGCTCACGGAACCCGGCACAGATGCCCTTCTCCGTCCTGGCTCCGGGCGCCGCGGCCGGACCAAGGGGTGGTGTCAGCCCGCGGTCATGTCGATGACGGTCTTTCCCCGGGCGCCGCCCGCCGGTTCCGCTCGAACGCCTGGGCCGCCTCGCCCAGCGGCACCCGGCGCTCCACGACGATGCCGAGGGTTCCCTCGACGGCCATGCGGCCCACCTCGGTGATCCGGTTCAGCTTGTCGTCGTGGACGTGGTTGACCGCCCTGATCCGGCCCGACTTCTGGAGTTCCTCGGTGGCGGCGAAGTCGATGGACACGGCGTTGCGGCCGTCCTTGAGGTGGGCGGCGACGGCCTCGAAGGCGGCGACGACCTCGCCGACCGGCCGGGCGCGGTAGTCGACGGTGTCCTGGGCGCCGCGCGCACGCACCCCGGCGTCCGCCTGCGGAGCGGCCGTGGCGATGACGTGGACACCGCGGGCCGCGGCGATCCGGGTGGCGAACACACCCTGCTGGGCCAGTACGGCACCGACCCCGTCTTCCCCTCCGGTATCGGCTACGAGGCGGCCGGGGTGGTCGAGGCCCTCGGAGAGAGCGTGAGCGGGCTGAACGTGGGCGACGCGGTCAGCGTGGTGCCGTCCTTCACCATGACCGACTACCCCGTGCACGGCGAGGCCGTCCTCGCCCCCGCCCACGCGGTCGTCGCCCACCCCGATCGGCTGTCTTTCGAGGAGGCGGCCTCGGTGTGGATGCAGTTCATCACCGCCTACGGGGGTCTCGTCGACCTCGCGGGCGTCCGCCCCGGTGACACCGTCCTGATCTCCGCCGCCTCCAGCAGCGTGGGCCTCGCGGCCATCCAGATCGCCCACAAGGCCGGCGCCCGCGCCGTCGCCCTCACCCGTACCAACGCCAAGCGCCAGCAGCTCCTGGACGCCGGCGCCGACGAGGTCATCGCCACCGCCGAGGAAGACGTCCCGGCCCGCGTGCGGGAGCTGACCGACGGCGAGGGAGCCCGCGTCATCTTCGACCCCGTTGGAGGAACGGCCCTGGCCGACCTGGTCACCGCCGCCGCCCGAGAAGCCCACATCGTCCTCTACGGCGTACTGGACCGAACCCCCACGCCGCTCAACGTCGGTGAGGTCCTCTTCAAGCGCCTCACCATCCGCGGCTTCGAACTCTTCGAGATCACCACCGACGACCAGCGCCGCGCCGAAGCGGTCGCCTTCGTCACCGACGGCCTCGCCAAGGGCGAGCTGACCCCCGCCATCGACAAGACGTTCGCGCTGGAGGACATCGCCGAGGCCCACCGGTACCTGGAGGCCGGGGGGCAGGTCGGCAAGATCGTCGTCACCGTCCCCACCAGCTGAACGCCCGTGTGAAGCAGACGTCAGCCACCCACGGCGACGCGGCACCGCGGCGGGCCTCTCAGCCGCCCTTGCGTGCTCACTCGTCGCCGGTGGCGTCTCTGCCACGCAGGGGCCGCAACCCGCCGGGCGGGTCGGGAAGCTGGAAGGAGTACCGGCCGGGCACGCTGATGTGACGCACGAACGGCGACAGCCGGACAACGTCCATCTGCTGCCCTCCATGCTTTCGTCGATCTGTGGCTGGTGGTGCCGCGGAGTCATGGGGAACCCGAGCGGCTCCCTGAGGTGCGATCCCCGATCCGATCCGTCGAGGGCCGGTCACCGGCCGATGGCGTCCAGCTCCGCGACCGCATCCGCGGGCAGGGTCAGCTCGGCGGCGGCGATGTTCTCGCGCAGGTGGGCCACCGACGAGGTACCGGGGATCAGCACGATGGACGGCGAGCGTTGCAGGAGCCAGGCCAGGGCGACCTGCTGGCGGGAGGCTCCCAGACGGTCGGCCACGTCGGTCAGGGTCTGCGACTGCAACGGGCTGAAGCCGCCCAGCGGGAAGAACGGGGCGTAGGCGATGTTCTCGGCGGCGCAGCGGTCCACCAGGGCGTCGTCGGCGCGGTTGGCCACGTTGTACAGGTTCTGCACGGTGACCACGGGGGCGATGCCCTGGGCCTCGGTGAGCTGGGCCTCGGTGACCCCGCTCAGCCCGAGGTGGCGGATCAGCCCCTGCTCGCGCAGCTCGGCCAGGGCGCCGAACTGCTCGGCGACGGAGTCGCCGTTGCCGCCGTCGAGAGCGGCGGTGCGCAGGTTGACCACGTCCAGGGTGTCCAGGCCGAGGTGCTGGAGGTTCTCGTGCACCTGGGCCTTGAGGTCGGCGGGGTCCAGCGAGGGGATCCAGCCGCCCGTCTCGTCGCGGCGGGCGCCGACCTTGGTGACGATGTGCAGGCCGGCGGGATAGGGGTGCAACGCCTCCTTGATCAGCTCGTTGACCACGGCCGGGCCGTAGAAGTCGCTGGTGTCGATGTGGGTGAGGCCGCGCTCGACCGCCTCGCGCAGTACGGCGACGGCCTGGTCGTGGTCCTTGGGTGGTCCGAAGACGCCCGGGCCGGCCAGCTGCATGGCGCCGTAGCCCATACGTGTGATGGTCAGGCCGTCGGCGAGGGTCAACGTCTGAAAGGTCGGGTTCGTGGTCATCGCGGTGTCCTTCGAGGTCTGCCGTCCAGTCGTATCTAACTGGATAGATACACCGTAGGCCGGGTGTCCGCGCAAGTCAAAAACTAGTTACTTACGCTAGGTTGGCATCATGACGACGCGACCGAACGGCATGGACCGCCAGGCCCCCCGCCCGCGCGATTCCCGGGCGACCAAGGAACTGCTGCTCTCCGCCGCCACGGCGGAGTTCGCCGAGTACGGTCTGGCCGGGGCCCGGATCGATCACATCGCGGAGCGGGCCGGAGCCAACAAGCGCCTGCTGTACGTGTACTTCGGGGACAAACACCAGCTCTTCGACGCGGTGCTCCAGCGCGAGGTCGGCAAGCTGGCCGAGGAGACACCCCTGGTCGACGGCGACCTCGTCGCCTTCGCGGCCACCCACTTCGACTACATGCTCGCCCACCCGCAGACCGCCCGGCTGGCCGCCTGGCGCCGCTTCGAGCGCGACTACCTCACCCCCTCCGAAATCGCTGGATACCGGATCAAGGTGGACGCGGTCGCCGCCGCCCAGCGCGCGGGCCGCATGGACGACTCCCTTCCCGCGGTCGACCTGTTCGCCATGGTGCTGCGGATCACCGAGAGCTGGCTGGACGCCCCGCCCGGCCTCCAGGCCGTCGCCGGCCCGGAGGCGCGCGCGGCCGAACGCCTTGCGGAGCACCGCGCGGCACTGATCGAGGCCGTACGCCGCATCACCGCGCCCCGCGGCCGCGCCGCGCCGGACGACACCCGAGGCGCGTGAGCCGCTCGGGTGCCCCCACACCCGTTGATCATCAGGAGCTGTCCTCCCGCCGGGCCGGGGTCCGCCAGGTGTGCCGTGGTTACGTCATAAGACGGGTCGAGGGACGGGGTCGCTTGCCGCCCCGATATGCCGGGTATGTGAAGTATGGGAGGCGAGGTGGACCATGAGTGAGAACAGTAGAGCGTCGTCGACGTCCCGATCGGCGTCCCCGTCGGCGGCGGAGATGCTGCTGCGCCCGGTCGACATGGTGAAGACGACCGTGAGTCACGTGCCCGGCGCCGCCACGGTCAAGGGGGCCCTCGACAGTGTCCTGGACACGGTCGGCATCGTCTCGCCCCGCTCGCGCCGGATCGCGGCCTACGCCGGCGTGGGCGTGCTGGGTGCGGCGGGGGTGGTCGAGTGGCCGGTGGCGGCCACGGGCGCCGCGGTGGTGTGGCTGACCCAGTCCCGCCCGGGTGCCGGCGGCGCGGACGCTCCGAAGACCGGAACCCGGGCGGCCGAGACCCGTCCCGCGGCGGCGAAGCCCTCAGCCGGGCGGCGTGCGGCGACGAAGCCGGGCGAGGCCGGGACGGCGGCCAAGACGGCGACGGCTAGGACAACGACGCCCAGGACGCCGAGGCCGTAATGATCCCTCGCCTGCTCACCCGGCTGCCGGCGGCCGGTCTCGGCCTCGCGCTGGGGGCACCCGTTCGGGCGACCCGGCGGGTCGTGCCGACAGCAGGGGCCGCCGTGCGGGGAGTGGTCGATGCCGCCGAGGCAGGCGTGCGGACGAGCACGCGCGGGGCGGCGGCGGTGTCGGCGTCGGCGGCACGGGTGGGCCGCGTCGGCCTGAACGCGCTCACGCCCGGCCGCGGGTACTGGCAGGCGGGTTCCCGGCTACAGCTTCCGTTGCGCCCATGCCGCGGTGCCACCGTCCGGAACGCGGAGACAGCGGCACGGCAGGTGGCCGCCGCGCTGGCCAGACGCCCGGACGTGCTCGCCGCCTACTGGGACGGCGGCCTGGCCCGCCTGGTGGTGCAGACGACCCAGGACGCGGTCACCGACCGGGTGGTGGACCGGGCGACCGAGCTGGCGGCCCGGCAGCAGCTGGAACGTCCGGACGAGGACGTGCTGGAACCGGTGCACCCCGGCCACACCGGTGGCATCCGCTCCGGTGCGCTCGCCGTGGTCTGCGACGTGGTGGGCATCACGACAGCGGTCGCCGCGAGGACCGTCTGCCTGAAGAGCACGCCGCGCCTCGTCACCGCCGGTGTCACGCTGATGCGTGAAGACCCCCGGGTCCGGGCGGTGCTGCGACACCGGCTCGGCCGCTCCGCCACCGACCTGGTGCTCGCCGCCGCCAACGCCGCCGCGCACGGCATCGGGCAGTCGCCCACCTCCCTGGCGCTGGACGCCGTCCTGCGGGTGAGCCAACTGACCGAGGCCATCGCACGGGCCGCCGCCTTCGACGCCGCGCACGACACGGTCTGCGCGGCCGGGCGGCTGAGCCTGGCCGGCCGGCAGGTCGCCCGCCCGCCGGTCCACCGCTACCCGGGCGAGCAGTACCGGGACCAGGCCATCACCGGCACTTTGCTCGGCGCTACCGGAACGCTGCTGCTCACACGCGATGTGCAGGAGACCGCGGAGGCTCTGCTCGCAGGCAACCCGAAGGCCGCCCGCTACGGTCCGGCCGCCTTCGCCGCGGCACTGTGCACCGTGCTGGCCCGCGAAGGCGTCCTGGTCCGCAACCTCGATCGGCTGAGGCAACTGGAGCTCGTCGACACGGTGGTGCTCCACCCGGAGGCGCTGCGCGGCACCCGCCGTACGGTCCTGGACGCCAACCCGAACGTGGCCGGCTGGGACCACGACCGGCTGTGGCAGGCGGCGACGGCCGCGTTGGAGCAGGGCGGGCAACTCGACCTGCGCCCGGTACCGGACCGGGGCGAGCCGGACACCGGGCTGATGATCGCCTCGGACGCCGGGAGGGACATCGGCACCGTCCTGGTCGGATGGGAGATCGACCCGCTGGCCGAAGCCGCCCTGGACGCGGCCCGCCGGGCCGGCCTGTACGTGGTGGTGCTGGACGACGGATCGCTCGGTGACTTCGGCGCGCTCGCGGACGAACTCGTCGGCGCCGAAGTCCCGTTGGCCGAACTGATCAGAAAGCTCCAGCGGGACGGCCGCGTCGTACTGACGGTGGCGCACGTCCGCAGCGGGGACGCCAAGGTGGAGCAGCAGCTGAGCGACGAGAGCCGCGAGGTGCTCACCGGCCTGCTGCGCAGCGACATCGCGGTCTCGCTCACCGACGACCGCAGCGCGGTGGTGTGGCCCGCGGACGTACTGCTGCTGCACGGGCTGCGGGGGGCATGGCGGCTGCTGGACGCGATCCCGGCGGCACGGACCGTCGGCAGGCACTCCAAGACCTTCGCCGAGGCGGGCGCGGCGCTCGCCGGACTGCTGGTGGTCACGCGGGGGACCCGCGCGAAACGCCTCGCCTTCCCGCTCGGATTCCGGGTCAGCCCCGTCAACGCCGCCGCCGCGGCCGCGCTCCTGTCCGGCTGGCGCGCGGCCCTGCGCGTGAGCGCCGACCGCGCGCCGCACCCGCTGCCCCGGGTGGCCTGGCACGCCCTGCAACCCCAGGAGGTGCTGACCCGGCTCAAAGCCCGCGCCCGAGCAGCGCATCCGGGCGCGCTCGAACCCGTCAGGGAGACCCTCGTCCGGGCCTACCGCCTGCCGGTCTTCACCCCCATCCGCCTGACGGTCCGGCTGATCGCCGCGGTACGCGGCGAACTGCGCGACCCGCTCACTCCGCTGCTCCTGGTCGGGGCGATGGCCTCCGCGCTGCTCGGGTCCCCCGTCGACGCGCTGATGGTGCTCGGGGCGATGGGCATGAACGCGCTCGTGGGCGGGCTGCAACGGCTGCGGGCCGAGCGAGCACTCTCCGGGCTCAGGATGGGCCAGCGCCAACAAGCCCGCCGGATGGACGACTTGGGCGCGGACGAGGCCCGCCTGGTGGAGGCCCGACGGCTGACGGCGGGTGACCTGATCGAGCTCTACACGGGCGACGTGGTACCGGCCGATGCCCGGCTGCTGGCAGCGGACGATCTTGAGGTCGACGAGTCCTCGCTGACCGGCGAGTCGCTGCCGACCGCCAAGCAGGTCGACCCCACTCCCCAGGCTCCGGTGCCCGATCGCCGCTGCATGGTCTTCGAAGGTACGACGGTGGTGGCCGGCCACGGCCAGGCCGTGATCGTGGGGACCGGCGACGAGACCGAAGCGGGCCGGGCGGCACATCTGGCCTCGCGCGCCCAGCCGGCGCCCGGCGTGCAGGCCCGGCTGCACGAACTGACCGGCCGCATGCTGCCGTTCACCCTGCTGGGCGGCGCCGCCGTGACCGGTCTGTCGCTGCTGCGCGGTCGACCGGTACGGCAGGCGGTCCGCGGTGGGCTGGCGGTCGCGGTGGCGGCCGTCCCCGAGGGCCTGCCGCTGGTCGCCACCGTCGCGCAGCTGGCCGCGGCCCGCCGGCTCAGCCGGATCGGCATCCTGGTCCGCACCCCCCGTGCGCTGGAGGCGCTCGGCCGGATGGACACCATCTGCTTCGACAAGACCGGCACGCTGACCGAGAACCGGCTCCGGGTGGTCCGGGTCGTCGCCGACGACGGCACCGAGCACCCGGGCGACGCTGCCGAGGCGGCACCACTGCTCCACGCCGCCGCGCTGACCTGCCCGACCCACGGCCAGAACGCGGGCATCCACACCCACTCCACCGACGAGGCGATACTCGTCGCGAGCCCGCCGGGGTCACCCTGGACACCCGAGGAGATGCAGCCCTTCGAGGCCAGCCGCGGATACGCCGCCGCCGTCGGCACCGACGCGGACGGCGGGCGCTTCCGGGTGGTCAAGGGCGCGCCGGAGGTCGTGCTGCCCGGCTGCCGGGACATCGACGGCGACAGCACCGTGCGGACCCTGGCCGCCGAGGGCCTGCGGGTGCTCGCCGTGGCCCGTGACCCGCTGAAGCCCCACGACGAGCCCGACGAGGCACTCGGCCGGCCCCTCGCGGACATGGACCTGCTCGGCTTCATCGCCCTGGCCGACACCCCGCGCCCCAGCTCCGCGCCGCTGGTGGCCGACCTGCGCGAGGCCGGCGTACGACCCGTCATGCTCACCGGCGACCACCCGGAGACCGCCCGCGCGGTCGCCGTACAGCTCGGCTGGCCCGATGACGTAGCAGTCGTCACCGGCGAGGAACTGGCCGCCCAGGACCGGTCCGGCCGGGCCCGCCTGCTGCGCGACTGCGGCGTGGTGGCCCGGGTCGCGCCGGAGCAGAAACTGCACGTGGTGGAGGCGCTCCAGGAGGCCGGTCAGGTGGTCGCCATGGTCGGGGACGGTGCCAACGACGCCGCCGCCATCCGCGCCGCCGACATCGGGGTCGGCATCGCGGCACGCGGTTCGGCCGCCGCCCGCAACGCGGCCGATCTGGTGATCACCAGCGACGACCTGTCGATGCTGGTCGCCGCCGTCGCCGAGGGCCGCGCGCTGTGGCGCAGCGTCGCGGACGCGATCAGCGTGCTGATCGGCGGCAACACCGGCGAGATCGGCTTCTCGGTGCTCGGCACACTGCTGTCCGGCTCCTCGCCGCTCTCCACGCGCCAGATCCTGCTGGTCAACCTGCTCACCGACATGTTCCCCGCGATGGCGGTCTCGGTGACCCCCCGGGACGAGACGGCCGACGCGCGGGCGGGCGACGAATCCGCCCTCGCCGACAGCATCCCCGTGGGCCTCGCCGCGCTGGGCGATCCGCTGAGCCGGCAGATCAGGAACCGGGGCGTCGTCACGGCACTCGGCGCGAGCACGGCCTGGCTGATCGGCACGGTCACACCGGGCTCCGCGCGGAGAACCAGCACGATGGCCCTGTGCGGGGTGGTCGGCGCCCAGCTCACCCAGACCGTGACCGGCCGTCGGCACAGCCCGCTGGTGCTGCTGACCGCCCTCGGCTCAGCCGCCGTCCTGGCCGTCCTGATCGAGACACCGCTGGTCAGCCAGTTCTTCGGCTGCACTCCGCTCGGCCCGGTCGCCTGGGCCGGCGTCACCACCGCGCTGGTCGTCGCCGTACTGGCACCGCGCGCGATGCCGTCGATCGAGCGGAAGCTGTCGGGGCTCGGCGTGCGGCTGGGCGCCTAGCCCGACGCGAGGGATGCGACCTCAGGGACGCCGGGGAGACGGCACGTCGGCGCCTCCACGGTCCAGGCTCCGTACGGCACATGCGATGACTGCCTCCCGCCGACGAGCCGGGTGGACGCTCCGGGCCGTGGCCGGCCCCGACTCAGGATCACGAAGGCCGGGGCCGGGACACGGTGACCGATCCCTGTGTTCCTCGACCGGTGGGGCGGACGCCCTCCCGACCGACAAGGAGCCGCTCCAACGGGACGCCCCTGGCCGGGGATGACGATCGTCCACTCACACCGCGGTGTTTCCGCCATCCACGACGAACTCGGCTCCGGTGGAGAAGCTGGACTCGTCGGAGGCGAGGTAGACCACCAGACCGGTCACCTCCTCGGGTTGTGCGGCACGCCGCATGGGGGTGTTGCGGACCGCGGGATGGTCGAGGGAGAAACCGTATTCCTCGGTCATCGGGGTCACGATGTAGCCGGGGTGAACGGAGTTGGCCCGGATGCCTTCGGACGTCAACTCCGCGGCCACGGTCTTGGTCATGCCCCGCACGGCGAACTTCGAGGCGTTGTAGGCGATGCCCCGGGGATGCCCACCAGTCCCGCGGCCGAGGAGATGTTGGCGATCGAGCCGCCGCCGGCCCGGCGCCTGGACGGGATGACCGCCTTCATGCCCAGGAACACACCGACCTGGTTGATGTCGACAATGCGGCGGTACTCGGCCTCGGTCGTGTCCAGCAGCGGGGTGCCCTGGCCGACTCCGGCGTTGTTGACGAGCACGGTGACCGGGCCGAAGGCTTCCTGGGCCGTTTCGACGACCGCGTCCCACCCGGCGGCGTTGCTGACGTCGTGGACCACGAAACACGCCTTCTCTCCCGGCCGGGCGGCGAGGGCGTCCCCCTCGTCCTTGAGCAGGTCGGTGAGTACGACGGACGCGCCCTCCGCGACGAAGCGCTGCGCGTGGACGGCCCCCATGCCGCGTGCCCCGCCGGTGATGACGGCGACCCTACCGTTGAGACATCCCATGATCCTTCACTCCTTTCTGCCCGGGGCCTCTGTCCCAGGGGCGTTCCGCACAGTCATGCTGGCGGACAGGTCACGAGGCCGAGAAACGGCAGAGACCGGCGAGGGCGTCCGCACCGAAGCGGCGGCGGATCCCTCTACAATCAAATTGAAGAGTTCTTCAATTGGCAAGTTGCTGTGGTCCCTAGATCCACTGTCCGGAGGTCGGAGTGAACGAGGTCGCCGAGGCGTTGCTGGCGCGGGTTCGTGCGGCGCGGGCGGCTCTGGCGGCTGCCATGAGCGCCGGGGACGCGTATGAGGTCGCCGTGGCCCAGGACGAGCTGGACGATGCGGTGCGGCTGGCGCGGCGGCACGGGCTGGACGTCGATGAGCCGGAACTGGAAGAGGGGTGATCGGGATGCCGGTTCCGCTGTACGAGGCGAAGGCCGAGTTGTTCCGGATGCTGGGCCACCCGGTGCGCATCCGGGTACTTGAGCTGTTGCAGGACGGGCCGAAGCCGGTGCGTGACCTGCTGGCCTCGATCGAGGTCGAGCCGTCGAACCTGTCCCAGCAGCTGGCGGTGCTGCGCCGCTCGGGCATCGTGACCGCGACGCGTACCGGGTCGACGGTGGTGTACGAGCTGGCCGGGGGCGATGTGGCCGAGCTGCTCGCCGCCGCCCGCCGGATCCTGGCCACCCTTCTGACCGGCCGGCAGGACCTGCTGGACGAACTGCGTGCCACGGGGCCCGCGCGTTGAGCGGCGGCGGAGAGCCGCGAATGCCGCGGCGGAGGCGACGAGGCCATGGGCGCGGGGCCGCGAAGGGTGGCCGAGCCGACTGCTGACCCCGACGGCGACGTCAGTGCGGCACGCACCGCCGATCAGGACGGCCAGGTCTTGTCGGCGCGGTTCAGCCCGCCGTCGTAGGGGCGGGGTCATCAGCGGATTTCATGGGAGAGCAGGGAGACGACACGGTGACCGACCAGGCATCTGACCAGGCATCCGACCAGGCAACGGACCCCTCCGCGGGGAGGAAGCGGAAACCGAAGACCAGGGACAGGGAGCAGTGGATCGAGCGGGGTGTCGCGATCCGGGCGGGCTTCTACATCTTCGGCACGCATCTGCTCGCCGGGTTCGTGTGGCTGTTGTTCTACCTGGGCGAGCACGCACAGAAATGACCCGACGGGAAGGCGCGCGCACCGTACCGCGGGGCTTCACCGTCCGGGCGGGGCGGGTGCAGCCACCCGCCCGGTGGTGCGGATCTCGCGCAACAGGCCCATGAGCCCCTCCCCGTCACGGTGAGGACTCCTCCGCTGTGTGACCAACGAGCCGTCAGACGAACGGAGTTACGACATCGTCTCCGGGCTCCGCCTCCGCGGCGCACCCGCGTCGACCGGGGAGGCGGCCGTCTCCCCATGCCGTAGAGCCCTGTCCAGTTCAGGGGGAGACGGCCGCCGGTCACGCGGCCGTCGCTACGACGGCGGCTTCGCCTCTCCCTGCGCGGCCCGCAGATCGGCGAGAAGCTCGGCCTGCCCGGCCAGCACGCCGGACAGGATGGTGCGGGCCACCCGCAGCAGCTCGGCGACGTGCGGGCTGGTCAGCGAGTAGTACACGGTCGAGCCCTCCTTGCGGCTCACCACGAGATTGGCCCGGCGCAGCACGGCCAGCTGCTGCGAGAGGTGCGCGGCCTCGATGCCCACCTCGGGCAGCATCTCCGCGACCGCGTGTTCGCGCTCGCTCAGCAGCTCCAGGACCCGGATGCGGGCCGGGTGGCCGAGAGTTTTGAAGAACTCGGCCTTCAGCTGGTACAGCGGCGTACTCACCGTGCCGTCCCCTTCCCGATACAACGGCACGGCACTACCGGCCGGGCCTCGACGCCTCGCATCCACCCACTCGTCAAGAACATGCGCCCCATCCTCGCCCGTGGCACCGGCCAGGCCGAATCCGTACCGAGAAAGAGGCCCGCCGCATCCGGCGGTGACGGACCCGCCGGCTCCGGATCCCGCGGGCCGGCCGTCGACCGGACGGGATCCGAGGGAGTCCCAGGCGCTCCGGTCAGAGGGGGAGAGTGATCCAGACGGCCTTGCCGTGACCGTCGGCGTCGGCGCGGACCACCGCCGTGCCGTCCAGGGCGAGCACGAGTTCCATGACGGTGGCCAGGCCGCCCGTACCGGCGCGGGTGACCGCCTCGTACAGCGCGGGCCGGTAGGGGTGGCGGTCGTGGACGGCGAAGGTCAGCCGGTCCGGGCTCGCCGCGTAGACCACGGTGACCTGCGGGGAGAGGACGGCGGTGTGGCGGACGGCGTTGGTCACCAGCTCGCTCAGGATCAGCAGGGCCGGGTCCACCACGGGGTGGCGCAGGCTGATCCCCCACTCGACGAGCGCCTGCTCGGCGGTCTCGCGGGCTGTCCGCACGGCGGACGGTTCGGTGGGCATGGTGAGCACATGCCGGTAGGGCAGGGCCCCCAACTGCGTGAACATCAAGCCTCCGCGCGGGCGAGGCGGAATCCGGCGACGGTCTCCGGGCGCAGGCTCAGCAGGGTGTCGTGCGGACCGGGGGACCAGCCGGAGAGGGCGCGCCGGTGGCAGGCGGCCTCGTCGGGGTCCGTGATCACCTCGGCCGGTCCGTGGACCGTGACCTTCCAGCCGGGGCCGGGCACGGCGCGGCTCTCGTCCACCTGGTACGTCGCCGTCACGGGCACCGCCGCGGCCGGGGCCGGGGCCGGCGTACGCACGATCAGGCGGCCGTACTCCCACACATGCCGGCCGGGCCGGATCACGGTCAAGTCCCGCTGTACGCACACCAGTCGGCCCGGACCGCTGCCCTCCAGCAGCCGCAGGGCCTCCGCGCCGGAGACCTCGACCATGCGCAGGGCGGCGGGCGGAGTACTCATCGCGGAGCCTCCTGGACGGAGGTGCGGGGCTCGTGCGCGGGAAGGGCGGACCAGACTCCGGCCGTCTCCAGGTGATCGCGGGCGGCCCGGATCGCCTCGGGGGTGGTGGCGTACTCCCGGCCCTCGTCTTGCAGCAGGTCCAGCGCGCCCACGGAGTCCAGCACCCGGCGCTGACCCGCTCGTATGCCGGAGGCCAGGACGACGATGCCACGGCGGTGCAGCTTCGCCACCGCGTCCTTCAGGACCAGGGCGCCGGTGGCGTCCATGGTCGACACCCGGGACATGCGCAGGATGACGACACGGACGTCGGCGACCTCGGTCAGCTCCAGCAGGAAGCGGTGGGCGGCGGCGAAGAACAGCGGGCCGTCGATGCGGTAGGCCACGATGTGCTCGGCCAGCAGCGCGTGTTCCTCCGCGCTGTGGTCGCCCCGGTCCAGGGGCACCTGGTCGATTCGGGCCTGCTTCGCGACGGCGCGCAGGGCGAGGGCACCGGCGACGGCCAGGCCGATGATCACGGCGTAGACGAGGTCCAGAGCCAGGGTCGCGACGGCGGTGAGGACCAGGATCAGCGCGTCGGAGCGCGTCGCCTTCACCATGGCCTTCAGCGAGCCGACCTCGATCATGCGGACCGCGGTGGCCAGCAGGACCCCGGCGAGGGCGGCCAGCGGGATCCGGGAGACGAGGGGTGCCGCCGCGAAGACGATGACGGCGAGGACGGCGGCGTGGATGAGCGCGGCGAGGCGGGAACTCGCGCCGGTGCGGACGTTGACCGCGGTGCGGGCGATCGCGCCGGTCGCCGGGACCCCGCCGAACAGCGGGGCGGCGATGTTCGCCAGCCCCTGCCCGAACAGCTCCCGGTCCGGATCATGTTTCTGACCCACCGTCATACCGTCCGCGACCGAGGCGGACAGCAGCGACTCCAGGGCCGCCAGGACGGCGACCGCCACCGCGGGGGCTAGCAGGGTGCCGAGCGAGCCGAGGTCGAGGAAGGACAATGACGGCACGGGCAGCCCGGCCGGCAGGTCACCGATCGGCTGCGCCGCGTCCAGATGTGCCAGCCGGGCCACGGCCGTCGCGGCGATCACGGCGACGATCGAGAACGGCACGCTCGGCCGCCACCGCGCCCCGACCAGCATGACCGAGGCCACCGCGACCGCGAAGCCGACGGCCGTCCAGTTCGGGGACTTTACGAACTCCTCGGCCGCCCGCCAGGCCACCACCAGGACCCGGTCGCCCGCCGGCTTGGGTACGCCGAGCGCGTTCGGGACCTGTTGCAGGCCGATCACGCAGGCGATGCCGAGGGTGAAGCCCTCGACGACCGGGGCGGGCACGTACCGCATGTACTTCCCGGCACGCAGTACGGCCAGCGCGACGAGCAGGACGCCCGCCAGCAGACCGACGGTGAGCACACCGGTCGGCCCGTACTCGCCCACGAGGGGGACGAGGACCACCGTCATGGCGCCGGTCGGGCCGGACACCTGCAAGTTCGATCCGCCGAAGACCGCTGCCAGGGCGCCCGCGACCACGGCGGTCGCCAGTCCGGCCTCGGCACCCAGCCCCGAGGAGACGCCGAAGCCGAGCGCCAGCGGCAGCGCCACGATCGCCACCGTGAGGCCCGCGAGCAGATCTCGGCGCGGATCGCGCCGGATCTCCGCGAGATCGGCGCGAGCGGGCAACAACGCGCCAACGCGAGCCCGCACCCGGCTCAATGGCAAGGTCATCGCGCCGTGACCTCGGCTTCCCGTAGCTCGGTCAGCAGCTCGTCGCGCCCTGCCGGCAGCTCGGTGAGGATGCGCCGGGCGGCCTTCAGCAGGTCGGCCACATCCCCGCCGGCCGGCGCGTAGACGACCGTCGAGCCCTCCCGCGTCGAGGTGACGATCCCCGAGCGGCGCAGCACGGCCAACTGCTGGGAGAGGCCGGAGGGTTCCACCTCGATGGCAGCCGGCAGATCCCGTACCGGCAGCGGCCCGTCCCGAAGCAGCTCCAGCACCCGTCTCCGCACGGGATGCCCCAGCATCCGGAAAAACTCGGCCTTCGCCTCGTACAGCGGAACGGACACGACCCCTCGGCTTCCCCTACGAGCCCCACCCGGGGCGGACACCAGAGGCCGTGCCCACGGCTACCTGCGAGCACGGCCAATACAGCATCTAACCAATTGCGAAATTTTGCAATTCGGCATCAGCTTGCCGCACCGGTGGCCGGAGTGGCCACTGCTTCGCATGATGGGGGCGGTCTCACCCGGTTTATATGAATTGCCCAGAGTTGGCAGTATCGGCCCGCGTCAGCCCGCGGTCGGGGAGGGGGAGCCGCGGAACGCTCCTGCCAGCACGGGGACCAGCCAACGCTCGATCTGCTCAGGGGGCTGGGCGGCCAGTTCGGTGCCGATGGGTGCCAGCGCGAGCCAGTTCAGCAGGCCGGCCGCGCACCGGATGCGGAAGTCGAACTCCTGCTCGCTGACTCCGGGAAGCCGCGCCGAGAGCACCCGGACGACGTCCTGCCGGGACTGCTGGAACTTCGCAGTCAGCCGATCCCAGCTCTCCGGAGGGTCGATCCCGACCCGCGCTACGGTCCGCATCACCGCCAGATCCCGGCCGCCGGCCGCCAGCGCGTGCATCATCGGCCCGGCGAACGCCGTGGCCAGGTCCTCGACGCTCGACGTGGCGTCGAGCGAAGCGACCGTGTTGATCTGCGCGTCCAGATACCGCTCCAGCGCGTGCTCGATCGCTGTATCGCACAGCCCCTTCAGTGACCCGAAGTGGTAGCTCACCGCGGCGACGTTGGCTCCGGCGTGGTCCGTGATCTCGCGGAGGGTCACCCCCTCCTGGCCGCGCCGCGCGAGCAACTCCACCGCGGCGGCCAGCAGTCGGTCCCGCGTCCGCTGGCCGGCCTCGCGGCGTTGATCTGTCCGTTCTGTGGCCATGGGTAGAATTCAAACAGCTGCTTGATTTTGCTGTCAAGCGGTCCAGTGTGAGGCAAGTAGCCTGTCGCAGGAAATGCTGCTATGTCGTGAGGTATTGGACATCAGGGCGTCGGGGCGTCGGGTGTCGAGGTCGCTGAGGCCGCTGGGGGCACGAGGGCCACTGGGGCTGCCGGGGCCGCCAAGACCGCCGAGGCCGCCAAGACCGCCGGGATGTCAGGCCGGCGATGGCCTGCTCGCCGGCCGCACCGACCGCCGGACTGCCGCCGGTAAGCCGAGCGCCGGCGAACCGGAACTCGTCTTGCCCGGCCGCCTGTTGGTCGCCCGCCAGTCGGCCCGGGCAGGGGTGCTCCCCGAAGCGCGATGCCTGCGCCGCACATAAATCAATCAATCGATTGACAACTCTGGCCGTCGTCCATACAGTTCAAGCGATCGATTGATTAGTTAAGCGCCCCCGCGCGGCGCGAAACCGTTTCGGCGGTTCTCGGATCCCGGGAACCAACCTGGAGGAACACGACATGAAGTCGCTCGGATGGAAGACGATCGTCGCCACGACCGCGGTCGCGAGCCTGGGCAGCCTCGCCATCGCCGCCGCGCCGACCCAGGCCGCGAGCCCCGCCGCCGGTGGCACGCAGGCCCGCACCGTCAGCAGCTCGGAGGCCCACGCGGACCTGAGCCCTCGCGAACTGTCGGCGCTGCCGCTCACGAACCGCCACCTGACCCGGCATGAGATAGCCAGTCTCGCGGTCGTGCTGAACGCGTACCACGTGGCGGAGGGCAAAAGCCTGGACGTCGACGCGTTCATCAACAGCTTCACCAAGGACGGCGTCTTCAACGACGAGGTCGCCGGCCAGACCTACCAGGGCAAGGCACTCGGTGACGTGCTGACCCGCATGGCCGGCATCTTCCCCGACGTCCACCGTGACCTCAAGAGCATCACCGTGAACGGCGACGTGGTCAGCCTCGAGCTGTCGATCCAGGGCACGTTCGAGGGACCGGTGCAGACGCCGGCGGGCACCCTCAAGCCGACCGGCGCGAAGATCGACGCGCCGACCGCCGACTTCTGGTACTTGCAGGATGGCAAGATCAAGAAGTTCGACTGCTACGTCGGATACACGGCCATGTACGCCCAGATGGGTGTGAACCTCGACTGGGCCGGGGCGGTCGCCAAGGGCTGAGCCACACCCTGGCGGGTGATGCCCGGCACCGCCGGTCGTGCATCACCCGCCGGGCTCGGCTGCCGACACGCTGAACTCAATGGCTGCTCGTCCTGGACGTGAGACGGCTGTCGCTCTGCTGCCCTCGGCAAAGGAACTGCCCGCCGACCGGCTACTGGAGCGCACCGGCTCCGAGCGGCCGCGGCACGTCCGCGTCGGCGCATTCCGGTTGCTCGACGCGCATGGCGACATCGCGGCGCCGCGGGCGGCGGTCGGTTTGTTGGAGGACCCGGATGTGAAGCTGCGCACCTGGGCCGGGCAAGCCGTGCAGCACTGGCATCCGTCGGCAGACGTGCGGCACCGCACCGCACCGGGGCACGGAACACCCCTGTCGGCTGACGACGGCACCCGCAAGCAAGAGACCGCTTATGAATCATTGCCGGAATTGGCCCACTCGTTTGAGGGATGGTGTAGCCGGCATTCCACATCGATACTTTCGGCCTTGCTTCCCGAAGGGGAACAAGGCGGCGGCCGGACTTCCCGGCGCCGCACGAATCGAAGGAGGGCACTACCCTCATGCAACGATTCTCACGACTGTGCGCCGCACTGGGACTCGCCGTGGTCGGAGTAATGGCATCCACGACCACAACCCAGGCGGCCACGGCGACCCCCGGAACGGGCACGTCGATCACCGCGTACCAGGACTGTCCGGTCGGCTGGTTCTGTGCCTGGGAAGACGCAGGTGGCTGGGGCAGGATGGCGCGCTTCCAGATGGGCTCCGACGACCTCCGCGACTTCAACTTGAACGACCAGATCTCCTCGGTGTGGAACAGGACCGGCAAGACTTTCTGCACGTGGCTGAACATCAACCGGGACGGCGCCACGTGGCCAGTGGGGAACTGGCAGGGCAACACCTCCCTGTACAACCGAAACGACAACATCAGCTCCCTGTGGGTAGGGGCATGCTGATCACCCAGCCCGAACAGACCTGGTCAGGGAATAGCACGTCTCCCTTTGACGGGTCGATCGGTCGATCGGACGGGTCTTTCCGACCAGTGATCACTGCTGCGGTGAGGGACCGGATCGAGCCGCTGATGCGGGCCGATCCGGTCCGCGCGCGGTAGCGGGCCGGCCACGGCCTACGGCTGCCCGCGGAGTTGAGGGTGGTGCGTGCCGGTTCCGCTCGTCGGGGGGAGGGGGAGTGGTTCTGCCTCTGCTCGGGGAGGAGAGCCCGGGCGGTGCCGGCGTAGGGGAACGGCAGGCAGTTGCGGACGGTTCATCTTTCTCCCCCCTGTGTGGTGTGCGGCTGACACCTGGCACCTACCCCAGCCGGCGTTTGCGGGACAGCCCTTCAGAGCCGATACGCCGCCGTGATCCGCTCCCGGAACGGGCGGCGGCGTACCGCCTCCGCCACCTCCGTCAGCAGATCCGCCAGCGGCATGGAGAGCTCCGCGTCCAGCTCCGCCATCGCCGCCACCGTCGCGTCCCACTCCGCCTCGATCTGCGGCAGCAGGGCATGGGCCTTCGGCGTGAGCTCGATCAACCGGCGGCGGGCGTCCCGCGGGTCGGGGGTGTGGGTGACCAGGCCCGCGCGGGCCATCTCGGCCGCCGTCTGGCTTGCGGCGGAGTGCGTGACACCCACCGCCGCGGCCAAGTCGCGGACCGGGAGCGGGCCTTCGGCCAGGAGAGCCCGTACGACCGGAGAGAAGCGGGGCCGGTACTCGGCGAGGTCCTGCTCCTGGTAGACCTTGGCCACGTCGCCGTCGAGCAGTTCGAGGAGGTGGCGGAGCAGGGTGCCTACGGCGGCCGGGTCTGGATGATGGCTCACGCTGCTAATGTAACAGCGCTGTCATATCCACGGGAGGCGCGTCTCACATGGCCGAGCTGTATCCGCCCATCGAGCCCCACGAGCACGGCATGCTCGACGTCGGCGACGGCAACAGCGTGTACTGGGAGACCTGCGGGAATCCCGCGGGCAAGCCCGCCCTCGTCCTGCACGGCGGGCCGGGGTCCGGCGCGGGGCCGTTCTGGCGCCGCCTGTTCGACCCCACGGCGTACCGCATCGTGCTCCTCGATCAGCGCGGATGCGGCCGGAGCACGCCCGACGCCGCCGATCCGCGGACCTCGCTCGCCGCCAACACCACTCCTCATCTGATCGCCGACATCGAGCTGCTGCGGCAGCACCTCGGCATCGAGAAGTGGCTGGTCATCGGCGGCTCCTGGGGAGTGACCCTGGCGCTGGCATACGCCGAGCAGCACCCCGGACGCGTATCCGAGCTGGTCCTCTTCAGTGTCACCAACAGCACCCGCCGTGAGGTGGAGTGGGTGACCCGGGACATGGGGCGGGTCTTCCCCGAGGAATGGGCCCGGTTCCGCGAGGCCGTACCGGAACCGGAGCGCGACGGCAGCCTGGTGGACGCCTACGCCCGGATGCTCGCCGACCCCGATCCGGCCGTACGGGAGCGGGCGGCGCGGGAGTGGTGCCGGTGGGAGGACGTGCACGTGTCCACCCACCGGGGGTACGAGCCGGATCCCCGCTACGAGGACCCCCGCTTCCGGCTGCGCTTCGCCCGCCTCGTCACGCACTACTGGCGGCACGCAGGGTTCCTGGAGGACGGGGCGCTGCTGCGCGACGCCGGGAAACTCGCCGGCATCCCCGGCGTGATGGTCCACGGGCGGATGGACATCAGCGGGCCCCCGGACGTCGCGTGGCGGCTGGCTCAAGTGTGGCCGGACGCGGAACTCGTGCTGATCGGTGAGGAGGGGCACGGGCTGTCGGGGGACGCCACGACGAAGGCCGTCCTGGCGGCTACGGACCGGTTCCGGCCGGTCCGGGAAGGGACGGCCGCCACGGTCTGAGTCATCGACTCGGCCCAGGGGAGGATTGGTCAAGTTCTTTGGATCAGTCAGGCTGCATGGTTTCGGGGCGTTCGACGAGCTGTCCGCGTTCGAAGCGGGCTCCGGCGCGGTGTCGAGCAGGGCGGCGGGTACGGCGCGCAACTCGGCCCAGCCGGCCTCCCCGAGGGTGACAACTCTCTCTCCGGGATCAGTGCCGCGGCCGGCCGGTGGCATGGGCGTCGGCGAAGTCCCAGAGGATCGGCAGGAGTTTCTCGGGCGTCTCGCTCTGCGGCAGGTGACCGGTGCCCTCCATCAGACGGAACTCCGCGTCCGGGATGGCCTGTGCGTAAGCGTGTCCGTAGTCGGCGTCCACGACCTGGTCGCTCGCGCCCCATACGACCTGGACCGGATGGGTGACCTTGGCGAGACGCTCGGGCAGGGTGGGGTCGGCCATGGCGTGGAGGCCCGCATACACCCGCAGGGCGGTTCGGTTGGCGGCCATGACCGCGCGCTGCGCATCGGTCAGCGTGCCGGGGTCGAAGCGGAACTTCGCGGGGTCGTGGAAGGAGAGGCGGGACAGCTCGATGGGGGTCAGGGAGAAGGTGTCGGCGATGGGATGGCCGGGGACGGGGATGCCGACCGCGTTGACGAGGGTGACGCTGCTGATCCGGTCGCTGCCCAACGCCGCCAGTTCCGCGGCGGTCCAACCGCCGAGCGAGTTCCCGACGACGGCGACGTCCTCCAGGCCGAGCGCGTCGAGGAGGTGCGCGTACACCTGGGCCAGGGTCGTGACGTCGGTCAGCCATGCGGGGCGGACGGTGCCGTCGAAGCCGGGATGGACGGGGGTGAACACCCTGGCCGGGCGCTGTGCGGCGAGGAGACCGGCGAACGGGGTGACAGTCTGCGGGCCGCCACCTCCGTGCAGGAGCAGGAAGGGGCGTCCCTGCTCGCCGTGGACGTCGACGGCGATGTCGAGGGTGCCCTGATCGAGGGTGAGGGTGTGGGTGCTGCGAGTCAATTCCCTGCTCCTTGAGCGGATGATCTGAGTGGAAGTCGGACAGCCGTCACGCGAAGTCGGTCGCGGGGACGGTGGCGTAGCGGCTCATGATCGCGACAGTCGACTCCGGGGTCGGTTCCCGGCCGCCCGCGATCATGTTCCGCAGGTCGCGGAAGTACTGCACGTACAGGTCCGGCGTGAAGGTGTTGACCATCACCGCCGGCTCGTCGCCGAGGTTGGCGAAGGTGTGCGGGGCGCCGGGCGGGATCATCGCGAGCGTGCCGGCCGGCGCCGCGTGGACGGTCTCCCCGACAGTGAAGTGGACGGTGCCGGAGACGACGTAGAAGCCCTCGTCGTGCTGGGCGTGCCGGTGCTGCGGCGGGCCCTGGGTGTGCGGGGCGAGGGTGATCTCTGCGATGCCGAGGCGGTGCGCGGTGGTGCCGCCGTCCTCAAGGATGCGTATCTGCGTCGGTCCCAGCCGGATGGTCTCGCCGTCGTCCGGGCCGACCACGGACACCGTGGTCATTGCTCCTCCTTCGTGAGAGCTGACTCTCACGACATTAGATAGGACGATCGCGTAATGCAAGTGAACTCTCATAAGGAGAGGTGACTGCTATCATGCCGGGAGTCGACAGGAGGAGTCGCGCGATGACGGCGCAGACAGGTGCCGGCCGCACCAACCAGAAGCAGCGCACACGGATGGCGATCGTGGCCGCCGCCCGTGAACTCATCGGCACGGGTGCCGAGGTGGCCATGCCCGCGATCGCCCGCGCGGCCCTGGTCTCCGAGGCCACCGCCTACCGGTACTTCCCGGACCTGCCCTCGCTGATCTCGGAGGCGCTGGCCGGTGTCTGGCCGCCCCCCGCCGAAGCGCTCGCACCGGTGGCGGACTCCGCCGACCCCGTCGAACGCGTCGCCTTCGCCTGCGAGTTCCTGCTGCGCGGCGTCCTCGCCCGCCAGGGCTCGGTGCGGGCGATGATCGCCGCCACCATCACCAGGCCCGAGGCGGTGCCCATGCGTCCCGGTATCCGCTTCGGGCTCATCGAGCACGCGCTCCTCCCGCTGGAGGAGACGCTCGGCGTGACGGACCCGGACGCCTTCACCCAACTGAAGCGTGACCTCGCGGTGGTCGTGAGCGCCGAGGCGCTCTTCACCCTCACCGATCTGTGCGGGCTGGGCCCCGACGAGGCTGTCTCCAGCGCCGTACGGACCGCGTCTGCCCTCACCGCGGCCGCGGTGTGCTCGACCAGGTAGCGCACCAGGACGGCGATCGTTCTCTCGTTCGAGGGGCGATCGTTCTCTCGGTCGAGAAGAACGGCTGGTCACTGACAACAGTGCCGGATGCGAAGCGGTCTTTCGAGCAGGAACGATTGTTCACGAAAGCCTTTGCACGGGTCGTCGTCCGGATGATGGTGTGGCGCGGTGATCAACCACGATGAGGCTGCGGCTGTCCGGCCGCTGACCCTGGCCTGGGTGGGCCGGCACCTGGAGGTCGGCGAACGGATCGTCAGGACCGAGGCGCTGCACGGCGGCATCACCGCCGAAATGCGGAGGCTGACCATCGGCACGCGGGACGGCGAGCGCCGGGCCCGCGCCGGCGGACCCGGTGTTCGGGGAAAACCGTGGGTGACTCCAAGGGCCACTTCATGAAGCGCTTCCCGGCGCAGTGGGACGGCTACTGGCGCGCGGTGTGGCGCACCCCGCACCCCCAACGGCTCCTACGTCGATGCCGTCAGCGGCGAGGACCGTGCCGAGGTCGACCACTGGTGACCGCGGCCCACGATGCGGCCCGCCGCTGTCGCGATAGTGGTTCCGCACCATGATCTGCCGCAGGACTCGGCCCCGGCGGCCGAACAGACGGCGCCGTCAGGCGGGTGTGGGGACCGGGATCGCGTTGGTGTGCACCAGATGCAGTGTCTCGCGCGCGATGTCGCCCACATCGACGGTGCCGCCGCTGTCGATCCACTTCTGCAGGATCACCTCGATGACGTTCACGGTCCCCGCGGCCGCCAGCGCGGCGACCACGTCGGATCCGGTGTCGCCGATCCGGCGCAGGATCTCCCGGGTCAGTTCCTGACGCCAGCGCCAGTTCTGGTTGGCGAGGCCGGCCCGCAGCACGGCGGTCCGGTTGGTGATCTCGTACAGCGCGATCAGCCGTCCGGAGTGGGCCGTGATGGTGTGCTGGACGCTGTCGATCACCGTGTAGAGCGCCTGCGGCAGTGGCAGGTCGTCGGGCTGTTCCAGGAACACCGCCAGCGCTGTGTTCAGGCCCTCCTCCACGAAGTTGATGACCAGCGCTTCCTTCGTCGGGTAGTACCGGTAGAGCGTGCGGGTGCCGACTTCCGCCGCGGCGGCGATCTGCTCGACCGTCGTGTTGTCGTAGCCCTGTGTGGCGAACAGCTCGAACGCCTTGTCCGCGATGAACTGCCGGGTGCGTTCCATCTTGGTTTCGCGCAGTCCCATGTCCCCCACCTCCGCCCGCGATGACCGCGGCGATCCTAGCACTGCCAGGTGGCAGTCGCTGTCACCTGGCAGTGGCGTGAATGCTTCCTTGCGGCAGTACCTGCCCCATGGCAGCCTTGGCCGTATGGCAATCACTGCCACTTTATGCCGAGGAGCTGGGCACCATGAGTGAGACGACCACCGACATCCCCGCTGCCGTGGGCAGCTTCCCGGTCACGCGGGACGGGACGTGCCCGTTCGACCCGCCCGCCGAGTACGCCGAGCTGCGCAGCCACGACGGGACCATGGATCTGCTCTCCTGCCCGGCGGGGATCAACGTCCAGGTCGTCAGCAAGTACGACGACGTACGGTCGGCGCTGATCGACCCCACACTCAGTTCGCACGCCGCCCCGTCCACCCATGTGGTGGCGGGCGGCGACGTCGACAGGCCGGTGGTTCCCGGCTCGATCCTGCACATGGACGGTGCGGAGCACGCGAGGCTGCGCAGGCTGCTGACACCCGAGTTCACCGTCAAGCGCGTCGAGGCCATGCGCCCCTACATTCGGCGCCTGGTCGACGAGCACATCGACGGGATGCTGGCCAGTACCGGGCCCGTCGACCTGTATCACGACTTCGCGCTGCCCATCCCTTCGATGGTGATCTGCGAGCTGCTGGGAGTCGCCTACGCCGACCGGGACCGGTTCCAGCAGCAGACCGGCGTGATGCTCTCCGTGGACCGCGACCCGGCCGAGTTGGAGCAGGCCAACGCCGAGGTCATGCGGTTCATGGAGCAGCTGGTGGTGGCCAAGGCGGCCGAGCCCACCGACGACCTGCTGGGCAGGCTGATCGTGCGGGCCAGGAAGACCGGACAGGAACTGAGCATCGAGGAACTGACCACACTGGGCATCTCGCTGCTGGTCGCCGGGCACGAGACGACCGCGAACATGATCGGACTGAGCACGCTGGCCCTGCTGCGCCGGCCCGACCAACTCGAAGCGCTGCGGGCGGATCCGGGGCTGGCCGGCACCGCCGTCAACGAGATGCTGCGCTACATCTCGCCCGTGCAGTTCGGGCTGCTGCGCCACGCCACCGAGGACGCGCAGGTCGGTGAGGGGACACTCAGGGCCGGGGAGTGGCTGGTGGCCGCTCTGGCCTCGGGCAACCGGGACGAGTCGGTGTTCCCCGACCCCGACCGGATCGACCTCAGGCGCCACGCCACCGCACACCTGGCTTTCGGCTACGGCATCCACCAGTGCCTCGGGCAGCAACTGGCCAGGGTCGAACTACAGGAGGTGTTCGCCCGGCTGTACCGGCGGATCCCCACGCTACGGCTGGCCGTGCCGTTCGAGGACATCCAGTTCAAGGACAACGCGCTGGTCTACGGCGTGCGCGCGTTGCCGGTCGCCTGGGACAAGTCGGATGGTGCGGAGGCCGGCGAATGATGCGGGTCAGTATCGACGTGGAGGCGTGTGTCGGAGCCGGGCAGTGTGTGCTGGCCGCCCCGGACGTCTTCGACCAGCGTGACGAGGACGGCATGGTGGTCCTGTTGCTGGAGAACCCGCCCGCCTCCTTGGAAGAGGCCACGGAGCAGGCCGCGCTGCTCTGCCCGGCGCTGGCCATCCGGACGTCGGACGAGTAGGCGTCCGTGGACAAGATCGTCATCGTGGGCGCCTCGGCGGCCGGTCTGACCACCGCCGAGGCCCTGCGCCGAGAGGGCTGCACCGGGCAGCTCATCCTGGTCGGCGACGAACAGCAACCCCCCTACGACCGGCCGCCGCTGTCCAAGCAGGTGCTGGCGGGCACGTGGGAACAGGGCAGGACACAATTGCGCCCGGACACCGTCTACCGCGACCAGAACATCGAGTTGCGGCTGGGCACCCGGGCGATCGGGGCGGACCTGGACAGTCGCACGGTGGAGCTGTCCTGCGGGCGGCAACTCGGCTTCGACCGCCTGGTCATCGCCACCGGGGTGACCCCGCGCAGGCTGCCGTTCGGCCATGACCTGGCCGGTGTGCACGTGCTGCGCACCCTCGACGACACCCTGGCGCTGCGCGCCGATCTGCTGCGCTCGTCCTCGCTGGTGGTCGTCGGCGCCGGGTTCCTCGGCTCCGAGGCCGCTGCCTCGGCCCGGCGACTGGGGCTGGAGGTGACACTGGTCGATCCGCTGCCGCTGCCCCTGGTCCGCCAGTTCGGCGACCGCATCGGCCGACTGGTCGCCGACCTTCACCAGGAGCAGGGGGTCCGGGTACGCACCGGCGTCGGAGTGGCCGCGCTGCTCGGCGAGGACAAGGTGTCCGGAGTCGAGCTGACCGACGGCACGGTGGTGCCCACCGAGGCAGTGCTGGTGGCGATCGGCTCGACGCCGGCGACCGACTGGCTGACCGGCAGTGGGATCCCGGTGGAGGACGGCGTGCTGTGCGACGCCACCTGCCAGGCCGCCGAGGGGGTGTACGCGGCGGGCGACGTGGCCCGCTGGTTCAATCCGCACTTCGGCACGCGGATGCGGGTCGAGCACCGGATGAACGCCACCGAGCAGGGCATCGCGGTGGCCCGCAACCTGCTCGGCGCGAGCGTCCCGTTCGCGCCGGTGCCGTACTTCTGGACCGACCAGTTCGACGCGAAGATCCAGGCGTACGGCATCTTCCCGGCGGGCGGTGAGATGGTGATCGCGCACGGTGAACCGGCTGACCGGCAGTTCGTGGCGCACTACCGCGTGCGGGAGCGGATCACCGGGGTACTGGGGTGGAACATGGCCAGGCAACTGCGCCAGGACCGGCTCCTGATCACGGCACGGGACAGCGGGCCCGCCGGAGACCGTCCGCTCCGTGACCTTTGACGTCCCGCTCGACGGCATCCGCCGACGCGTTGACGACACCGACGGGACGGCCGGGCCGTCCAGCGGGCCGCCGCTCAAGGCGTGGCACACGGGTCCAGCGGGCGCGGCGACCCGGACCGCACGCGACTCCGGGTCGCCGATTCCGTGTCCTGGCCGGTACGTTCTCGACGGCGTACGGGTGGGACCGCTGTGAAGGAGGACGCAGAGGGTGAAGACGAAGGTGTGGCTGCAACGGCCGTTCTGGACGAGCGAGGGCGTGGCGGTGCCGGAGGACGACGGAGGAATACGCCTGAAGATATGCGTCGCCGACGCCACCCTCAAGGCCCGCGAAGCCCAGGAACAGGCCACTGCGTTGGCGTATCCCGAGCGGGTGCTGCCACCCGGCGGTGCGGAGGAGTACTGCAAAGCCCGCGAAGAGGGCGTTCGGTCCTTCGTCCTCTGGGCGGACCGGCACCGGCAGGGTGTCCAGGCCCGTGTCGTCACCAAATCCGCCGCGAAGGGCAGGGCGGCGACGTACGAAGTCCTCGGCACGACCGGCGAGTCGGTGGCGCTCATCGTCCGCGAACGGGCACTGAACGGTGGATTCAGGACACGCTGGACCGTGCAGCCGACCGGAGGCCCCACCGCCGTCGGACGCAAGGGAAACCCCTTCTGGTGGGGCATGTGGTGGCTGCTGCTGCCCCTGCAAGCCGTCTTTTTCGTCGGCATCGTCCTCGCGGGCCAGGGTGACCTGATGGGAACGCCGCGCCGCACCAAATGGCGGGCCGGCGGCAAGACCGTGCTCGACTGGGCGAGCGGGGCCAGTACCTTCCAGCTCACCGTGGCCGACGACCGATGGGACCCCCGGGTCACCGCGGCGCTGGTGCTCCTCCTCGACAGCCACAGCGGCCCCTTCGACGGCTCCTGGGACGACGGTCTGCGGGACTGACCCGCCCCCGGGTCAGGTCGCGCCGGCGACGGGCGCCGGGGTGCGGGTCGTGCCGCCGTGTCTCGTGCACGTCCGGTCCTGGCGGCGAGCATGCGTCAGGTGGCTGCCTCCGCGGCCGGGCCCGCCCTCATTCCAGGCGGTCGGCCGTCGCGAGGGTGCCCTCGATGAGGCTGCGGAGCTGGGAGCGGGCGGTGATGCCCAACTTGGGGAAGCTGCGGTAGAGGTGCGAGCTGACCGTGCGCGGAGAGAGGTAGAGCTTCTCGCCGATCTCGCGGTTGGTCAGTCCATGGGCGGCGAGCCTGATGATCTGCTGCTGTTGCGGGGAGAGTTCGGCGAGCGCGTCGGGAGCCGTGTCCGTGACGCCGAGGCCGGCGGCGCGTGATTCGGCCCGGGCGCGCTCGATCCACGGGCGTGCGCCCAGGCGGCGGAAGGTCTCCAGGGCCTCGGTGAGCGGCGCCCGCGCCTCGGCGATGCGCCGCCGGCGCCGCAGCCGTTCGGCGAGGTCGAGGAGGGTCTGGGCGCGTTCGAAGGGCCACTGCTCCAGGACCGGGTCGGCCAGGGCGGCCCGGAAGTGCGGCTCGGCGTCCTCGGGGTCGGCCAGCAGACCTCGGGCCCGGCTGATCAGCGCACGCAGCCGGGGTGAGGCGTTCTCCGCGAGCGTGCGTGCGCACCGCTCGACGATCGTGGCGGCCTCCTCACGACGGCCGCAGCGGACAGCGGCGGCGGCCAGATCCGCGAGGGCCGGGTAGGAGGCGTGGTAGTGCACGGGCGCGCCGTCCGCCGTGAAGACCATGCGGAGGTGCTCGTACGCGGTCTCGTACGCGCCTTCCGCGGCTGCCGCGGCACCGAGCGCACGACGGGCATAGACACGGACCGAGCGGTTCTCCAGCGGATCGATCAGGGCGAACGCCTCCTCGGCGCGGGCGCGGGCCGCGGTCGCGTCACCCCGGTAGGCCAGCAGGGTGGCGTCCACGGTCGCCGCACAGGCCACGGCGTGGCCGAGACCGGCTGCCCGGCCGACCGCGATGACGCGGGCGCAGGCATCACGGGCCTGGTCCCACCGTCCTCGTTCCACATAGGCCCAGGCGACCGCGCCGCTCAGCCCCTCCGGCAGGGTTCCCCGCGCCGCCCAGCGGTCGAACGCCTCGTCGAAGGCGCGGACGGCCCGCGGGGTCTCGTCCAGCAGCCACGCCATGATCCCGACGGTGGTGAGCAGCTCCGGCCGGGCTTCCGCCTCGGAGACCGACCGGGGGAGCAGGGAGAGGAATTCGGCCCGGTCGTGGAACGGGTCGGCCACGGCCCTCACCCAGGTGCGCAAGCCGGCGGCCGAGGTGTCCTCGGGAAGGCGCCCCAGGATGTCCAGGACGCGGTGGCGCTGGGTGTCCTCCCCGGAGTAGAAGCGGACCACGGCGGCGCCGGCCAGGAGGTCCAGCGCGGCGGCGGGCCGGACCACCGCCAACTCCTCGGCGGCGTCGGTCAGTCGGGAGAAGACAACGGTGTGGCGCACGGTCAGGACCGCCAGCCGTCCGGCCTGCACGGCGGCGGACGCCAGCAGCGAGGTGTCGTCCGTGCGCGCACGCGCCGCGGCGGTCAGTTCCTCGACCCAGGCGAGGTCTCCGGTGAGCACGGCCGCCGCGGCGGCCTCGACCAGCAGCCGTGCGCTGTCCTCGCGTCGCGGCGCGAGTCCCGCCGCGCGCTGGAGGGCCTTGGCCGCGGCCGCGTGGCCGCCGCGGCGACGGGCCCGGGCGGCGGTCCGCTCCAGCTCCGCCGACACGGCCGCGTCCGGGCCCGGAGAGGCGGCGGCCAGGTGCCAGGCACGCCGGTCCGGTTCGTCCCGCAGCAGCTCGGCGAGCGTGAGGTGAGCCTCGCGCCGCTCCTCGAAGGGCGCGGAGTGATACACGGCGGACCTGATCAGCGGGTGGCGGAACCGGAGGTCCCGGCCGGTCCGCCGGACCAGCCCGGCCTGTTCGGCGGGCCGCCAGGGGTCGTCCTCGGTGTTCTTGGCGTTCCCGGCGTTCCGGGCATTTCCTGCGTTCCCGTCGTTCCCGTCGTTCTCGTCGTTCCCGTCGTTCTCGGGTTTCTCGGCGTTCGCAGGCCCGGCCGGGACGGCGATCGGGAAGTCGACGCTGTCCATGGCGGCCAGGAGCAGCAGAGCCGAAGCCGTGGCGGCGGGCAGGCCGTGCAGGCGGGCGGCGAAGACCCGCTCCAGATGGTCGCTGAGGGGGAGCGGACCTTCGGACCCCGACCACACGGCCGCGTCGTGGGCGGTGGCCGCTCTCGTCAGTTCCACCAGTGCCAGGGGGTTGCCGCCTGCCTGGTCGAGGATCCGCGCCCTGGTGCGGCCGGTGGGGCGCTGCGGCTGCCGGTCCAGCAGCCGGCCGGCCGCGGCCTCGTCGAGCGGTCCCAGGGTGAGCGTGGGCGCGTGCCGGTCGAATCCCGGGAGGTCATCGCCTGCACGGGCCGCGATCAGCATCGTGATCGGTTCGCCTTCTAGCCGTCTGGCGGCGAAGGACAGCGCGTCCAGGGAAGCACGGTCGAACCACTGCGCGTCGTCCAGCACCACGAGCACGGGATGCCGGTCGCCCAGGGCTGACAGCAGGCTCAGGACGGCGACCCCGATCAGCATGAGGTCGGGTGCGCCCGCCTGCCCGGGGGTGGCCGGTCCCGTGCCGAAGGCGGCGTGCAGGGCTGCCCGCTGTCGCTCCGGCAACCCTTCCACCTCGGCCGGCAGCGGGCGCAGCACCTGATGCAGCGCGGAGTACGCGAGGCTCGACTCCGACTCGCTGCCCTCGGCACGCAGGACGCGAGCACCGCCGGCCGCGGCCCGACGCACCGCACGGTCCAGTAGCGCGCTCTTCCCCGTGCCCATGCCACCGACCAGTATCACCACCGGGTCGGCCGACGCCGGGTCCACCGCGCAAAAGAGGCTCGCCAGCTCCGCGTCCCGGCCGACGAGCGGCTCCCCCGGATCCGGTCCCGTGACCGGGCCGAGGTTGCCTGCCTGCTCGTCCACGGGGTCTCCAGGAGGTGTGTTCTGCGCACGGGAGCCGTCTGCCCTGCCCACCCAGGCTACAAGCGGCCGGGCGCGGTGCCCGGAGCGCGCGGGTGCAGTCACGTTACGGATACCGCCCTCACCAGGTCCGCTCGTACGGTTCCAGGAAATCCGCCACATTCCCGAGGACGCGCCATGGACCACATCACGCTCGGCAATATCAGCATCATCCGGGTCTGGGAATACTTCGGTTCCGTCGACATGGCACCCGACGCCTTCTTCCCGGAAAGCCCGAAGCACGTGTGGGACGACGGCGCCTCCTGGCTGACCCCGCATTTCCTGGATGCCGGGACCAACACCGTGAATTCCGCGATCCAGACGTGGCTGCTGCGCAGCGAGGGCAGGACCATCCTCGTCGACACCGGCGTCGGCAACCACAAGGAGCGCCCGTACGCACCGGTCTGGAGCCACCTCAGGACGGATTTCCTGACGAATCTCGCCCGGGCCGGGGTCGAGCCCGAGGACGTGGACATAGTGATCAACACACATCTCCACATCGATCACGTCGGCTGGAACACGTATCTGGACGGCCGGCAATGGGTGCCCACTTTCCCCAACGCCACCTATCTGATGCCGAAGGACGACTTCGACTTCTGGAACCCGGAGAACGGCCACAAACCGCTGCTCGGCCGCGGCAACCAGAACGTCTTCGAGGACAGCGTGGCCCCGGTGCACCAGGCCGGCCGGACGCGGCTGTGGGAGAACAGCCACCGGATCGACGCCGGCCTGCGCCTGGACGCGGCACCCGGACACACCCCCGGCTCCTCCGTCCTGACCCTCACCTCCGGGACGGACCGCGCCGTGTTCGTCGGGGACCTGCTGCACAGCCCGGTGCAGATCCTCGAACCCGACGCCAACAGCTGCTTCTGCGAGGACCCCGCCGGCGCCCGCGCCACCCGCCGCAAGGTGCTGGGCTGGGCCGCCGACAACAACGCACTCGTGATCCCCGCACACCTGGGCGGCCACGGCGCCGCCGAAGTGGTGCGCGAGGGAGACAAGTTCGCCGTCAAGGGCTGGGCGCCCTTCGCCCCGTACACCGAGCGTGCCTGAGGCCCGCGGAAGGACACGAGACATGAGCAGCCACTTTGACCCCGTCGTGACCACGGCGCAGGGAGCCGTCCGCGGCCTGCGCCAGGGCGACACCGCCGTCTTCCGGACCATCCCCTACGCTGCCCCGCCCCGGGGCGCCGCCCGGTTCGCGCCGCCACGGCCGCACCAGCCGTGGGACGGCGTACGAGACGCCACCACGCCAGGACCCACCGCGCCGCAGTCCGAACGCAAACTCGGCAGCATCGACATGTCCCCCTACTTCGGGGCCGGTTGGAGCCGCGGCGAGAACTACCTCACGGTCAACCTCTGGACGCCCACGGCCCCCGAAGCCGGCCTGCCTGTCATGGTGTTCGTCCACGGCGGCGGATTCGTCGCCGGATCGACGCGGTCCGCGCTGTACGACGGCTCCGCCTTCGCCCGCGACGGCGTCGTCCTCGTCACCCTCAACTACCGGCTCGGCATCGCCGGTTTCCTCGACCTCCCCGGCGCGCCCGCCAACCGCGGCCTGCTCGACGTCGTCGCCGCGCTGCGCTGGGTCCGGGAGAACATCGCTGCCTTCGGCGGTGATCCGCACAACGTCACCCTCTTCGGCCAGTCGGCCGGGGCGACCGTCGTCGGCGGCGTCCTCGCCGCCGCGGAGGCCGCGGGCCTGTTCCGCAGGGCGATCGTGCAGAGCGGCAGCGGCCTGGGCGCGTTCACCACCGAGCAGGCCGCCCGCGTCACCCACGCGGCGGCCGGGATCCTCGGCGTCGAACCCCACGCCGACGCCTTCGCGGAGATCTCCGACGAGCGCCTGGTGGCGGCCGCCTCCCGGCGCGCGGGCATCGACCTGCGGACCGAGACGCACCACGACCCGCTGATCGGACTCAGCCCCTTCAGCCTGGTCCTCGACACCCAGCCCGCCCACTCCGTCGCCGCCGATGTCGACCTGCTCATCGGGACCAATACCGAGGAAGGGAACCTCTACCTGGTCCCCGTGGACAAGTACGCCACCTCGACCGCCGAGGATGTCGACGACACGGCGGCGCGCTCGCACCCGAATCCGGCGCGGCTCGTCGAGACCTACCGGAAGACACGCCCCGGGGCGTCCTTCGGCGCGCTGCGCTCCGCCATCATGGGCGACGCGCTGTTCGGCGCGGGCAGTTGGGCCCTGGCCGACGCCCATGCCGCGCATCCCCGGTCCGCCACCTACGCCTACGAGTTCGCCTGGCGCTCCCACGCCCTGGACGGGGAACTCGGCGCCACCCACGCGGTCGAGCTGCCCTTCGTCTTCGACCTCGCGCACCAGCCCCGACTCCATGGCCCCGCCGCCCTGCTCGGCCCGGACGGACCCCCTGCCGATCTTGCCGCCCGGATGCACGAGACCTGGGTCCGGTTCGCCAGGACCGGTGACCCCGGCTGGGACCCGTACGACACCGAGCGCAGGCCCACCATGCGCATCGACGCCGAGTGGACCCAGGAGGACGACCCCCGCGGCCAGGAACGACAGGCATGGAACTGACCCTCGTACGCGCCCGCCCGCACCCTCGTGAAGGACACACCGTGTCCAGAACCGTCATCACCACCGAGCATGCACCCGCCCTGCCGGCCCCGCTGTCCCAAGGCATCCGCAAGGGTGCCGTCCTACAGGTCTCCGGGCAGCTCCCGCTCGACCCCGACATGGGCGAGGTCGTCGGCACCACGGTCGCCGAGCAGACCACACAGACCCTGCGCAACGTCACCGCCGTACTCGACGCGGCCGGCGGGACCCTCTCGTACGCATCCGGGCCGGCAGGCTAGGCTACGGCCCCCGGCTACGCTCGCGGGTGCCTGCCGGACGGGTCGGTGGAGCGGGCGTAATCGGTGGGGGTCTGACCGTAGTGCGCCTTGAAGGCCCGCGTGAAATGGCTGCTGTCAGCGAACTGCCAGTAGGCGGCGAGTTCCGAGATGCTCACGCCGTTGGACGGTGAGGCGAGGGTGAGCCGCGCCTCTTCCAACCGCCGGTGCCGGATGTACGCGGCCACGGACTCTCCCCCCGCGGCGAACGCCCTGTGCAGAGTGCGCACCGAGACGTGGAGTTCACGGGCCAGCATCGCCGGCGACAGTTCGGGATCGGCAAGCCGGCGCTGGACGAGATCCTTCGCGGCCTGGGCCAGTGCGGGCGCCAGCAGAGGCTCCACGCCGTCGAACCGGCCCCCGGCCACTCCTTTGGCCAACTCGATCAAAGTGCTGTGCGCGGCCTGCACACCGGCCGGGCCGAGATCGTTCACGGTGGTGTTGACCATGGTGGTGTGGGCCACCAGCAGCCGCACCTCGGCCGCGTCCGCCGACCCGGTCACCGTCCGGTTCCCGAGCAGCGGCACCAGTGGGGGCGCGGGCAGCACCGCGACCAGCGCCGCCGTGTGCGGCACCGTCTCGAACGGCGACGACCGTCCGACATGCCGGAGCAGGAACTGCCCAGCCGACACGGTCTGTTCGCCGTGGTCCCGCGAACTGCCCAACGTCCACGAGCCGCGCCGCACGACGTACAGCCGTACCCGGTCCTCCACACTGTGCGGAGTGTCCGCGGTCCGCATCGGCGACTCGCTGTGGGCCTGGACGATCGCCACATCGCGCACCCGGGCTGCGCGGGCCCTGACCCGGTAGTCCCCTGCCATGGCCGGGCTGAAGGCCGGCAGCGGGAAATCATCGCCGATCTGCGTCTCCCACGCGTCCAGGAACGCATCGAATCCCTGCCGCACGGCACGCCGGGCCATGGTGTCCAGGGAGAACGCGCCCCGCGACTCGTCTGCCTGCTGCCCCGTGCTGGTCATCGGCGGGCCACACTCCTCACGCTCGCGTCACACGCGTTTCGTACTCGTTGCTCCGGCGCCAACGGGTGGCACTGATCTTCCGACCCTATGACGCTGTCGTCCAAGTGTGCCGCCGACCGGACGTCCTACGCTGCTTGGAAAGGGGCGATGCCGGACCGTCCGGCACCACCAGGGCGAATCGCAATTAACCGGAACTAACCGGAAAAACTGGGAAAGAAAAGGGAATAATGGACCTGCACTCCTCCGATCAAGCGAGCACCGGCGAGGGCGTCGCGTCCGGGACGATCGAGATCGCCGGGAAGACCGTCCACCGGCTCGGCTTCGGAGCCATGCGCCTGACCGGCCCCGGCGTCTGGGGCGAGCCGGCCGACCGCGGCCCGTTCATCCAGCTCATGAGGCGCGTGATCGAGCTGGGCGTCGACTTCATCGACACCGCCAGCGTCTACGGGCCGCACGTCAGCGAGGAGATCATCCGCGCGGCGCTGCACCCCTATCCGGCGCACGTGCTGATCACCACCAAGGGCGGTCAGACGCAGTCCGGCCCCGGCTCCTACGCCACGCTCGGCCGCCCGGAATACCTGCGGCAGGAATGCGTACTGAGCCTGCGCCGCCTGGGCGTCGACCACATCGACCTGTACCAGCTGCACCAGGTCGACCCCACCGTCCCGTTCGAGGACCAGATCGGCGTGATGAAGGAACTCCAGGACGAGGGTAAGATCGCCGCGATCGGCCTCAACGAGGTCACGGTCGACCAGATCGTCGCCGCCCGCCAGATCGTCGACATCGCCTCCGTCCAGAACCAGTACAGCGTCACGACACGCAAACACGAGAACGTGCTCGACCACTGCACGCGTGAAGGCATCCCCTTCATCTCCTGGTTCCCCCTCGACATCGGTGCGCTCGCCCAAGCCGGCGGCCCCCTGGACACCATCGCCGCACAGACCGGCGCCACACCGGCCCAGATCGCGCTGGCCTGGCAACTGGCCCACTCCGAGAACCTGGTACCCATCCCCGGCACCGCCTCGATGGCCCACCTCGAAGAGAACGTCGCCGCGGCAACCGTCCGGCTGAGCCCGCAGCAGATCGCGGAACTCGACGCCCTGGCCGGCTGATCACCCTGGTCGACGCGGCAGCGCCTCGGTGCCTCGGGCAGCCCGGCGTGGGTCGATTGTGCGGTCGTCGCCGGTTCGGGCACCGCCGGCCGGCAAGACCTGGGGCTGAGCCCCGCGTGGCCCTTGCCCGCTGAGGCTTCCCCGGCGAAGTTGATTCTCGGATGGCCCACGGGGCCGGGCAGGCGTGAAGCCCCTGGCAGGACCGGTCCGCCAAGACCATGTCCGCTCGAACCAGAGGCTTCACGTCGGTCACCCGCGCTGCCGGACTCGACGTCCCGAGCCGCATCGTGGAGTTCCTCGCCCGGCTGTCGGCCGCTCACCGGCGCGTGATCGGCACGCCGAAGGGCGGTCACGCCCTGGGCCTGTTCCACCAGGCGGTACCGCTGCCGCGCCGGCTCCGAGCACACGGCTGCGTGCACTGCCCGGCCCGGGATGCCGGGCCCTGCCGCAGACAGCTTCGCTCAGGAGCCGGACACGACCGTCACCGGCCCGGACTCGACGGTGCCCGACGTCCCGTCGGCCCACGTGCCGGTCACCCGGACGGTCACCGTGTCGTGGAGGTACTTTCCCACGAGGTGGAACCGGGCCCGGTTCGCGCCCGCCACCGGTTCGCCGTTCACGAGCCACTGGTAGCTGAACTTCGCAGCCGGGACCCACTTGCCCGGGTCGGCCGTCACGTACCCGCCGACCTTCGGCGAGCCCTTGATGACCGGTGTGCCCGTCACCTTCAGCCGATAGTGGTAGAAGGTGACGTTGCCGGGGCCGTTCGGATCCGGCTGCTCCCGGTTGAGGATGCTGAGGGTCAGACCGTCCCGTGTCTCCAGGAACGACAGGCCCTCGACCTCTTGGTCGTAGGGAACCTTGAGGTCGAAGAGGACCTGGACCTCGCCGGTCGTCAGGTTGGCGCGGGAGATGTTCTTCCCCGCGTCGTCCGAGGCGAAGTACATCCAGTCGTCATGGATCTTGCCGCCCTGGGCCTGGTCGATCGTCTGCGACAGCGGAATGTATCTGTTGAACGTCCAGTCGCGCAGGTTGTAGACGGCGATTTCCGTCGCGTTGTCATAGGCCATGCCGTAAGCGAGGCCCTTGCGGGCGTCGACGGCCACCCAGCTTGCGATGTCCTGCACGCCATGCGGTGGGTTCAGGGCGGCGGCCTGACCGGTGAAGCTCAGATCGGCCGCGTTGTAGACGGCGAACACGGGTGTGTCGTAACGGCTGCCGGTAACCGCGTCGCGCGTGCTCGTGTCGAGCGAGATGTAGAGCTTGCCGTTGGCGTAGTCGATGTCGCCGATGTGGTTCAGGCCCTTGTGGGCGAGCGGCGAGGGGTCGGCCAATTCGGACGGGATGGCCGGCGAGCTCTTGAAGAGGGTGTTGTACTGCATGTCCGTGATCTCCAGCCCGTTGGTGCTGGAGAAGTACCAGTGGGTGCCGTCAGTGGTGACGCCCTGGCCGCGCGAGCTCTCGGCGTCGCCGGTGAACACGTCCTTGCCGATGAACTCCCACGTCTCGACCCCCTGCGCGGGTGTTGCCGCCGCCACCGATGCCGCCACCACCGGTCCCGCCGCCACGGCCGCGCCGGCCACGGCGAGTCTGCCGATGAACTTCCGTCTGGTGAAACTTCCCATGATGGCTCCATGCGATCCGGTGGCGGACGACCCGTGTCCGCCGTGTCGGCCTTAAGTCGTATGAGGGCGAGTTTGCGCCGCCGCGGCGGCAGCATGACCACGCGCTGAACCTCGATTCGCCGGCGGCCGCGCGTGCGTAAACGGGTGGCTGGGACGCCCGCCAACTGGCCGACGTCCTGCGGCTCTGCGGCGAGAAGCGCGCCCCGCTGCTCTTCCTCTGACGAAGCCCGAGCTGACAACGGAACGCGCTCACGGACAGCTTCTAGCCGGCTTACGGTGTGGAGAAGGCGAACTCGTAGGGGGCCCAGTCGGCGATCCGGCGGTACCCGAGGCGCTGGTAGAGGGCGTTGCTGGTGGGGTTGCCCGCGTCCGTGAACAGCACGACCTCTGTGGCGCCCGCGGCGAGCGCGGCCCGGCTCACCGCTGTGGTGACGGCGGCCGCGTAGCCGCGCCCGCGGAGGTGGGCCGGGGTGTAGACGGGGTCCACCCGGACCATGCCGGCGATCATCGGGTTGAGCCCTGCCATGGAGACGGGGGTGCCGTCGGGGGTCTGCCAGAAGGTGTAGCGCTTCTCGGCGAAGCGTGTGCCGGCCCAGGAGCCGGCGTCGATGATGACGGTCTCGCCGAGATCTGCGGCGAGTTCACGGCACCAGTGCATGAGGTGTTCGTGATCCTGCTCGCCCACGGGTCGGCTGTGGCCGTCCGGGTGCGGCTTCGGAGGGGTGAGTGTGTCCAGGCGGTACAGGTGCATCCGGACGGGGAGCGTCGGCGTCGCGCCGGTGTACCCCTGCCAGGCTTCGGCGAACGCGGTCGCGGTGTCGTGGTCCGCGGTGACGCCGGCGAGGGTGTGGCCGAGGCCGGCGAGCTGGGCGGCGAGGGCGTCGGCCCGCTCGGGTGAGAGCGGGGTGAGGGTCAGCCGACGGGACAGAGGGCGGTAGAAGATCGCCCGGGTATCGCCATCCGACTCCAGTCGGCCGAAGAGGACGGTTCCGGGAACGAACGCGCCGGGGCGGGTTCGCCATTTCTCCAGCACGGTGAGCGGCGTGTTGTGCAGGGCGGGGCGCGAGCGCAGGAAGTCTGCGGCACGGGCGAGCAAGTCGTCGATGTCTTCGGTGAGGTGCCAGGTATCTGGGCGCATGGCTCATGGTCCCGCACCGGTGTCCGCGGACGGTCTTGCCGTCGACGGCCGGTCCGGTCAGGCGGTCGCTGCGCCCCGTCCCTGATCCCGGCGGCGCACGGGACCGCAGGGTCCGCCGGAGGTCAGAACTGTGTGCCGGTGGCCCAGATCGGCTGTTGGCCGGAGGAGATGACGACGTTGCCGTCGGACTGCAGGGTGAGGACGGCACCATGGTGTCCAGCGGTGTTGGTGGCCCATATCGGCGTGTCGTCCTGGTCGTAGACGACCAGGTTGCCGTCCTCCTGGAAGACGGCGTACGAGCCGGATCCACCGGTGTTGCTGGCCCACACCGGCTGGTTGTCGTTGTCGTAGACGACCAGGTTCCCGTCGTCCTGCATGATCAGCTTCTCTTTGGTGTTCTCGACGGACTCGTTTCCCTTCAGGGTCGTCGGCCCGTTGACCACAGTGACGTCCCCGGTTTCGTCCGGGCTGTCCTGGCCTTCGACGGGCGGTGATGCGCTGGGATCCTCGTCGGGGGTGGCGGACGGCGTGCTGTCCGGCCCCTCGGCCGTCGTACTGCCCGGCTGATGGGTGTCGACCTTGCCGCTGTCCGCGGGGGCAGAGCGTGCGAGGGAGACGTCCTTGGCGTGGCTGTCGCCCTGCCCGGAGTTCTGCGTGACGATCAGAACAGCCGTGACGGCGACCGCGGCCGCTGCGGCCGCGGCCAAGAGGTAGCGGCGGCCACGGCGCTGACGGGCGGGGCCTGCGGGCGCACCCTGCTCGGGGAGATTCGGGTCTCCGCCTGGAACCGCGAAGACCGCTGTGGCCGGCAGGGGGCCGGCGGGCGGTACGGCGGCGGGCAGCACCGTGGTTGCCGCCTCTGGTCCCGACGGTGTCTCCGGCGGGATCGGGGCGTGCTGGAGCACGGTCGGATCCTCGCCGGGGACGGCCGGTACCGACGGCGGCGTGGGCAGGGGTGTGGTGGTGGTGAAGGACGTGAGGACGTGCTTGTAGGCCGGATGCTCCACGAGAGACGCCTGCGCCGGGCAGCGTGCGACGATCTCGTCCGGACTCGGGCGTTCCCGCGGGTCACGCGCGACGCAGGCGGAGATCAGTTCCGCGAGGGCCGGATCCACGCCCTGAAGGTCGATGTTCCCATGGACCGTGCGGTACGCGATGGCGGTGGGGATGCCTTCGCCGTACGGGGCTCGCCCGGTGGCGGCGAAGGCGAGGGTCGCACCGAGGGCGAACACATCACTGTCCGCGCCGACCTGATCGAGGGTCAGGGTCTCCGGCGCGGTGTAGCCGGGGGTGCCCATCGCATGGCCGGCCTGCGTCAGAGCGCTCTGCTGCGAGCTGCGGGATATGCCGAAATCGATGAGCTGCGGGCCGGTCGGGGAGAGGATGACGTTCTGCGGCTTGACGTCCCGGTGCCAGATCATGAGGGAGTGGATGTCGCCCAGCCCTTCGGCCAGGGCGGCCAGCAGCGCCCAGCACAGATCGGTGGGCAGCGCTCCGTCCCCGGTGACCACCCGGTCGAGGGTCGGCCCCGGCACGTATTCGGTGGCCAGCCAGTAGGGCGGGGCGGCGACACTGGCGTCGATGAGGGCCGCCGTGTAGGCGCTGCGGACCCTCCGCAGCGTCTCTGCCTCGCGCCGGAACCGCTCCAGGGCCGCTGGATCGGCACGGAAGTGATCGCTGATCACCTTGACGGCGGCGGGACGCCCTCCCGGTGTCCGGCCGAGGTAGACACTGCCCATCCCACCCGCGCCCAGGCGGCCGACGAGACGGTAACGGCCGATCTCCCGGGGATCGGACTCATCGAGCGGCTGCATGCGACGACCTCCAAGTCGCTGTTACAGGTCGCCCGGCTCCGCACATGCCACGACCCATCGATTCTCCGGCGACGCTGGTCGCATCACGGTGCGGCACCCGCGGAACATGCAGCGTCGAGTGACGGATCTGCATGGTCTGATCATAGTCACGTCGCCTGTGGGCCGTACGACGGCTCCGTCGACCCAAGTAGCATGCCGCTGGGCGGAGTTCGCGCCGCGGACCACATCCATCGACCACATCCGTCGACCACATCCGTTGACCACATCCGTCGACGACGTCCATGGACGACGTCCATCGACCGCGTCCATCGACCGGATCCACCGACCGGATCCGAAGCGGGTGGCGAAGCCCGTTCGGCCACGATCGGTTCTCCTCGAGTGAACATCAGGAGAGGCCGGCCGGAACAGCCCTCCGACTGCTTGGCCACCATCACGGCGGTGGAGCCTCCCGTGCCGCCCCCTCCGGACTGCACCTGTACCGGCGGGGGTCAGCGCCTGTTCCTGAACTCGGGTGGTGGCCGTAGCTTCGTGACCATGCGATGGGTGCGGTCATGAGGGTGAGGCCGAAGGCGCGGGCGGGGGGCTTGGCTGGTGCTGTTCGGGACGGTTCGACGCTCAGGGGCAGGTGCAGGTGCAGGTTTGCACCTGCCGTAGCGTTATGTGATCAGGTGGAGCTGTCCTCGTTCGTTTGTGAAAGGTCCTTCACTGATGCCCATGTCCTTCTTCGTGTCACGCCAGTCCAAGATCGGTGACGTGGCGGCCCTCGTGGGCACGACACCGCGGGCGATCCGGCACTACCACGACATGGGCCTGATCCCCGAGCCCGGACGGGGCGGCGACGGCCGCCGCCGCTACGGCTTCCAGGATGTGGTCCGGCTGCTGTGGATCCGGAAGATGGCCGGCGCGGGAATCGCCCTGGACGACATCCGTGAGGCATTCACCACCACCGTGGCCGGGACCGTGGCCGGGACCGGGACCGGGACCGGCGAAAGTGAAGGTGACGGCATCGAGGCCACCCTGGCCCGGCTGGAGGAGGCCCTCGCCGCCCAGGAGGCGGAGCTGGCCCGCCAGCGGGCCCGCGTGCAGCGGATGCGTGCCGAGGGCAGCCGGATGGGCCTGCTCTCCGAGGCAGTCGCCGGCCGTCTGAAGAATCTTCCCGAGGGCTCGCTGCGCCAGGCGGACCTGGACACCCTGCTCGTCACCGAGCGGATCTTCGGCCCTCTCGGCGCGGCCGTGCAGGCATCCCGGTTCATCGCGCTGGCCACCCGTCCCGAACTTCGGGCCGAGTCCGACCGCGTGGACACCGCCGAGGAAGCACTCGACGACACCGTCGCCGTCGACGACCCGCGCGTCGCCGAGACGGCCGCCCAGCGCCACGCCTTCGAGAACACCCTGATGACGATGATCGAAGAGTCAGGGATCGCGGAGGACGAAGCAGCCCTCCTCGACGCCCTGGACACCGCTCACCCCGAGGACGCCGAAGACACACCGGAGCCGAGTGCCCAGGATGGTGGCATGAGCGCGTTCGAGGCGGTCACCAAGCTGCCCCACGACTTCTCCCCGGCCCGAGTGCGCTGCGCGGAACTGGCCCAGGAACTCGCCACCCGCGGCTGAGCTTGTTCTTTATGGTCTGAGTAGGTTTCGTTCGGTGATGCTCTCGGGTCGTTTCACGGTCTTGCGCACGTCGTAGCGGGTGACGGGCCGCCGGTTCTTCGAACTAAGTGGCCTTCCAGGGCCAGGAGTTGACGGTTTCGGTGCACGGGCCGGACAGTGCGAGCGCGGGCGGAGGTTCCGAAACCCCCGGCGGACTCGGGCCGGGGTGAGCCGGCCGGGCTCGGCGGGCTTCTCCCATGGTCGCCGCAAGTCGGCGGCGGCCTCGCGCAGGAGACGGATCTGCGTGTGGGCGGCGATGATCAGCCAGGTCCAGCGCTCGCCGGCCTCGGGGGGTCCGCAGCTTCGGACGGGTCCACCCGAGGGTCTGTTTCATCAGCCTGAAGAGGTGCTCGATGTCGAACCTCCTCAGGAACGCCTGCCAGCGCATGTCGACGTCCTCGCTGTTCAGGCCGGTGGCGGACGACCAGAGCCAGAGTGGGAGCGGGTCGCCTCCGCCGGGCAGGCGGTCGGTCTGGAAGCGGATCAGCGTGCCTTCGATGATGAGGAGTTCGCCGGTGTGGTCGATCCAGGCGGAGCGGGTGGTCAGGCGGGGGTGGATGCGATCTCAGGCCATCGCGCGGGCGGTGCCGTACCGGTCGGTGACCTGCACGGTTGCCGCGTCCGGCTCGCCCCAGGTGTCCGGCTTGGCGAAGCGGAACTCCTTGCCGTGCTCCGGCGGTCGCCCGCCCTGGGGAGAGGACAGGGCGTACTCCTTGAGCGAGGGCGTCGGCCGTCGCATGACGCGGTCGGAGCGCATCCGTCCCAGCACCTCGACCGGGAGGCCGTCGAGGAGACAAGCCATGCGCGGGGCGTCGTAGCCGGCGGCGAAGACGATGAGGATGTCGCGGTCGCCGAAGTGCCAGCGGCCCATTTCGATCAGGTCCGTGACCACACGGCGGAGTTGGGTGGCGGTGACCTCGGCGACGTCGTCCTCAGGACCGAGACGGACGGCGTCCAGCAGTTGGCACCAGGACGTCCGGCCCGACTCCAGGGCGGCGACGAATGAGTACGGCCAGCCAGGGATGAACTGGTCCGAGGTCCGTCGGCTGCGGCCGTAGACGTGGCAGAACAGGCGGTCGGCGCTGGTGGGAGCGTCGGGGCGGAGCCAGTTGCTGACGCCGACCGCGAGGACCAGTCGGCCGTCGGCGGCCTGCGGCATGGGCAGGCCGGCCAGCACCTGCCGCAGTCGGGGCACGTCGATGTTCCCGCTGTTCAGGGCGTCGTACATGGCGTCGTGCCCGCGCCGGTGCTCGGCCACCGACGTCAGGTCCACCGGCGCCCTCACCGGCCCGTCCGCACACAGCAGCGCATCCGTGAGGTCGAACAGTTCGTCCCCGCGCGGGGTCAGGCAGTCGAATAGGTCTTCCCGGAAGCATGACGCTTTCGCGAACGCTTCCGCTGGAACATGATCAGGCAGCAGACTCACCTTCACGGCCTTCGTCGTGGTCACGTGCATCCTTGGTCGGAGCACATGATCAGACGAAGGGCGCCTCACCGTCCGGCGAACTCCCAGGCGAGCGGCCTAGTTCGAGGAGTATTTCGACTCACCGACAGCCTGCGTCACCATGATGCGCGCTTGGATCCTGCCGATGCTGCTTGTGCTCTGCGGCTCGGCCGTCGCGACAGGGCTGATCTTCAAGGGGAGCCCCGGCACAGCCGCAGCACTCCTGCTGGCCTTCCTGGCGCTCGCCGGCGTGAACTCGCCCCTGATCTTCCCGAGGTCGATTGACACGCGGGAGGCACAACGCCGTAGCGCGGTCGACGGTCGGCCGGTCGTCTTCTGGCGTCCGGGCTGCAAGTACTGCATGCGCCTGCGTATCCGGCTGGGCCGCAGCGCCCGTCAGTTGCACTGGGTCAACATCTGGTGACGCGGCAGGAGCTGCAGCGGTGAGAGCAGCCAACGACGGCAACGAGACCGTGCCGACCGTCGTCGTGGCGGGCCAGTCTCACACCAACCCCGATCCAGAATGGGTGCGCGGACAGCTCTCCCCTTCCGCGTGATCAGAAACCGTGTCCTACGGAGAGGCGCCCTCAGACCCAACCGGACAGCGGTTGAATGACAAGCTCAGCTTCCTTGCCGGGATCGTGCGAGTAGGCGGGTCAGCCACTGGGTTCGGGCGTGACGGGCCTGGTGCGTGAGGGCCGCGGCGGGGGCGAAGGAGTCGAAGCCGTGGAAGGCACCCGGCCAGACGTGGAGTTCGGCGTCGCCACCGGCACGCCAGATCGCGTGCGCGTAGGCGATGTCCTCGTCCCGGAAGGTCTCCGCCGACCCGACGTCGACGTAGGTGGGAGGCAGACCGCTCAGGTCGGTGGCACGGCCGGGTGCGGCATACGGCGACAGGTCGGGGGCCGCGTAGTGGTCGCCCAGGTACGCCTGCCAGCAGACGGTGGTCGAGGACCTGTCCCACAGGCCGATCCCCTCCATCTGGTACGCGGAAGGGGTGTCGAGGCGGTCGTCGAGCATCGGGCACAGCAGGAACTGCCCGACAGGCGCCGGCCCGTCATTCCGGTCCCGGTTGAGCAGGGTCAGAGCCGCGGCGAGCCCCCCGCCCGCACTCTTGCCCCCGATGATCACACGTTCCGCGTCCAGACCGAGTTCGTCCGCGTGGGCGGCGGTCCACAGGAGTCCCGCGTGGCAGTCGTCCAGCGGTCCCGGATACCGCGTCTGAGGCGCCAGCCGGTACTCGACCGACACCACGGCCATGCCGAGGGGAGCGGACCAGTCGCGGAGGATCTTGGGCAGGACGGACCAGGCATTTCCCATGATCAGCCCGCCGCCGTGCAGGTAGTACAGCACCGGCAGCCGACCGGTCGCACCGGCGGGCCGCGCATGCACCAGGGTGACGTCCGGACCGCCCCCGACGCCAGGCACGCTCAGTTCCTCGACGGCGAAGAGACCCTCCGCACGGAGCTCGGCCACCGTCGGCCGGGGCCGGCTCGCGGCGTCTCGCTGCCGGTGCGCAGCGAGATTCTCAGGAGTGAGCCGCTCCCGGGACAGGTCACCCAGGGCCTCCAAAGCGGCACCCAGCTCCGGGTCGAACGGCGGAGGCGTCCGTACCGCGGCACTCCGGGAGACCGCGGAGTCCCGGCTGCCGCTCACGAAGCACCACCCTGACAAGCACAAGCACAAGCACAAGCACAACCGCAGCCGCCACCCGGCTCCCGCCTTCCGACGGACACGGCCGCGACACCAGGTATCGACGTCGTCGAGATCACGAACTCAGCAAACCACAGCCGGCGCTGGGAAGTTGTTGCTCTGGCGATCAGGGTGAGCATCGATCGCGCTGCACCCGCTGCGGTTCGGTCCGGCCTCGCCCACGTCGGCACACCGCTGCTCCAGCAGGTCGGTTGAGCCGAAGCGGGCGGAGGGGCTCAGCGCGAGGAGGCCGCGTGCTGGGTGCTCGATCCGATGCGTGCGCGTGCCGCACACGACCGCGCCGCGGACGTCACCGTCTCGGTCCCGCCACAGCGTAGGCCGCGGTGCCGGCAACCGCGAGGACCAGGGCCGTCCAGGTGCCCGCCGCCGTACCGGCCGGCAGCAGCATCCAGCTCGCCACCCGCGTCGCCGCACTCGTCGGGGGCGGGGCGATGAACGAGAACGACAGCCAGGCGAACGGCAGCGTCCAGGCGTACTGGCCGCCCCAGAGCGCCGCACCCAGGGCGACGAGTCCCAGCAGGCCCGCGCTGTCCCGGACGACGAACGCCGTGCTCGCCCTGTCCTCGCCCATCGCCTGCACCGTCAGCAGTACCGCGCCGACGACCGCCCCGCCGAGCAGCACGTGCGCCGCTCTGCGGGGCACCCAGCGGATCGCGGCCGTCCGGTCCAGCGCGAGGTCCTGCCCGCCGAGCCCGACCGAGGCCGCCATCGCCCCGGTGGCGAGGACGAGCACGGGCAGCCGCGGATCAACGGGCCCCCCGCCGCCGTCCCGGGCGAGCGCCCATACCGCCACCGCGCTGATCACCACCGCGGCGAGCGACGCGGGTATCTGACGCGAGCGCGCGTACAGCGTCAGCCACCTCACCGGGACGCCCCGCCCTTCAGCGCGTCGAACGGGTCGCCCTTGCAGGAGAACGCGGCGGCGCGCATCGCGTTGATCCGCGAGAGCTGCTCGGCCCGCGGCAGCGCCGTGAGTTCCTTCCACACCGGGCGGGTCTCGGCCTCGGCCTCGCGGCGCAGACCTGCCGACAAGGAGGTGGGAAGCGGCCTGAGGTCCCCGAGGACCCAGCCCGTCGCGACGGTCTGCGCGAACTCGTCCACCCCGACGCTGCTCCAGCCGACGGGGGAGCACCCTGGCACCATGCCTTTGGCGACCAGCGCTCGGGTCAACTCGTCGCCCTTCGCGGCGCCGATGATGTCGTCGTCGAAGTCGAAGGGCACGGTCGTGCGGGACCACCGCGGCGTGGCGCCGTCCGGCAGCACGGTCGCGTTCTCCCGGACCGAGACCGGCGCCTGGCTGCCCAGGGCACCACGCAACAGGCGCAGCGCCTCCTTACCGGGGCCCGCGAGGTCGGCGAGTCGCGCCTGCTGCATCTTCGTCACGCACACCGGGCCGTCGCACACCAGCTCCGCGGCGGCCTCGTCGACGACATAGATCCGGCGTGGATCGGAGGGAAGGACGAGCAGGGCGATCACCGCGCCCGCCAGGAGGGGCACCAGGGCGATCAGCCGGGCGCGCGGGGTCGCGGCGACCAGCAGCGCGAAGCCGGTCGCGGCCATGGCGAGCAGCCAGATCGTCTGCCCGACGTGCACGGAGGCGGAGAGCGTGACGAGTGCGTCGCGCACGTCCGACACCGCGGGTGACAGCAGGGAGATCCGGTTCGGCTCCGAGCTCGGGAGTCCTGTCTCCGCGGTCGTCACCGTACGGCCCAACGACATCTGCATGAGGGCCGTGAACACGAAGGCGCCCATGGCCAGCGCAGGCGGGGTGAGCACGGACGGCAGGGCCCGCCCGGCCCCCATCCCCAGCACCGCCCCCGCGACCAGAGAGAGCGCCCCTACCAGCGAGATCGGCAGCCACCTGAGGTGCGTGTACTCGGTGTTGGCGACCACCTGGACCGCGCCCACGAGGACGAGGAGCGCAAAGGCCGCGGCCAGCGTGATCGCCGTGGCGCCCGCCAGCGGGGCCGCGCGGTGCCGGGCGGGCCGCGGCGTGCTCGTCAGCAGCTCGGCCATCTTCGAGCGGCGGTCGCGCAGACCCTGCAGCGCCCCGAGCCCCACGGCGAGCGGCCACAGGTAGAACAGCACGGAGCGGGTCCACAGGGCCATGGTCGTCCACTGGGCCGTCCACGCCGCGGTACCCGTCCACCACGATCCGGAGATCAGGTACAGGAACGCCAGCGCCGTCGCCAGGACCACGGCGCCCGCCCACGGGGCGACGGAACGCTTCAGCTCGATGTGCAGGACGCGGACGTTCACCAGGAGCCCCTTCCCTGCGCGGGGTTGATCAGCAGCGCCGAGTAGCCGCGCTCCAGCGGGCTGTCACCCGCGTCCTCGGGGCCGCCCATCGACGCCAGTTCGTCCGGAGCGCCCTGGAAGACCAGCCGCCCCTCGGCGAAGACCATCACGTCGGTACAGGCGGCGGCGACGTCCTCCACCAGATGGGTCGAGACGAGCACGCAGGTGTCCGTACCCAACTCCTGCAACAGCTCACGGAAGCGCAGCCGCTGTGCCGGGTCCAGGCCGACCGTCGGCTCGTCCAGCAGCAGGATCGCCGGGTCGTTGACGATGGCCTGGGCGATGCCGACCCTGCGCACCATGCCGCCCGACAGGGCCTTCATCCTCTCGTCGGCGCGGTCCGCCAGACCCACCCTTTCCACGGCGCGCTGCACGGCGGCGGGGATGTCCGCCTTGGGCATCTCCTTCAGCCACGCCATGTACTCGACGAACTCGCGCACCGTGAAGCGCTTGTAGTAGCCGAACTCCTGCGGCAGGTAGCCGATCCGGCGGCGCACCGCCCGGTGCTCGCCCATGCCGCCCGCGGACTCGCCGAACAGCTCCAGGCTGCCCTCGGTGGGGCGCAGTACGGTGGCCAGTGTGCGGATGAGGGTGGTCTTGCCCGCCCCGTTGGGGCCGAGGAGTCCGTGGACGCCGGTGCCCAGCGACAGGTCGAGCCCGTTGACGGCCATCCGGTTCCTGCCGACCCTTACCTTCAGCCCGGTGGCCTGGATCTGCCAGGCGTAGGCCGTCGGTGCGAGGCCGGCCGCGCTTACCGCGGACATACTGTGGTGTTCCTTTCCATTGGTCATCGATGGGCTCCCAACACGGAGTAGGCGCCCCTGCGGGCGATCACGACAGCGGTACCGAGCGCGAGGACCAGCCCCCACACGGGCAGGCTGCCCGTCTGCAGGGCGTACGCCGTACGGCTGGTGACCAGGGTCGGCGCCAGGACCGCGGCGGCCCACACGGCCGCCAGCGCGACAGCGGCGCGGGTCACGCCTACGACGCCGCCGAGCGCCAGGGTCGTCGAGGTGAAGGCCAGTGAGGGCAGCAGCCACTGCGCGGCCGTCACACCGGTCACCCATCCGGCCACCAGCAACGCGGGGACGACCACGGCGAGTACGGACGCGGTGCGCCGCAGCACCAGGTACAGTCCCGCTCTCGGCGCGGAGGCCGTCAGCTCGTACGCCGGGTCCAGGCCGCGCGACCACGAGGCCGCGACGCCGAGGACGGGCAGGATCGGGGCGAGCAGCAGCACCAGCGACACCTCGCCCCAGCCGGTGTCGAGCAGGTCGAGCAGGAGCGCGAGCAGTGTCACGCCCACGACCATGGCCAGCCACGGCACCATTGTGGGCGTCATCCACCGCGACAGCCACGCCGACCGGCGCCGTCGGCGCGGCATCGTGGCGGTGGCGGCCAGTCGGGGTTCGAGGCCGGACCACACGGTGCCGACCAGCGCCGCCACGGCGGGCGCCTCGGTGGTGACGGCGGCGGACAGCCGGTCACGGCACACCCCGCATGCCTCCAGATGGGCCTCCAGGGCCCACATCTCGTCGGCGGCGATGTCCGTGTCGCCGCGTGCGTAACCGTCGATGATCCGCATCGACGCGTGTTCCACGCTCATGCCAGCGCCTTCCGCATCGCGATCCGGGCCCGGCGGGCACGGGTCTTGACCGTGCCCTCGGGCAGCCCGAGCAGGACCGAGGTCTCCCGGACGGACAGCCCGTCGAGCACCATGGCCTGCAGTACCTGTCTGAGTTCCGGCGCGAGGCGCCGCAGCGCGTCGCCGACGTCACCGTCGACGGTCGTCGCGAGCGCCTCCTCCTCGGCGCCGGGCGCCGCGTCGGGGAGAGCGGCGGCCGTCGGCGGCTCGGCGTGGTGGGCCCTGCGCCGGAAGGCGTCGACGAGGCGGCGTGCCGCGATCGTCCACAGCCAGCCGGCGGCCGTCCCGCCCGCCGGGGCCCCCGCGAACGCGCCGGCCGCGCGCCACACCGCCAGATATGTCTCCTGCATGACCTCGGCGACGATCTGCTCGTCGGCGCAGCGACGGCGCAGCCGCAGCGCCAGCCACGGCGCGGTGCGCCGGTACAGCTCCTCGAACGCCGCGCGGTCGCCCTTGGCCACCAGTTGGACGAGACGCTCCTCGTCCGGCGCGCGCGGTGTCTTCCTGACTGATCTCACACCGGCTAGACGCCCGGGCCGGGCCGCAGGTTTTCCTCCAGATGTGATCCCCGTCACATGTGGGAGAACTCGTGGGCCCACCCGGCAGAAGTCTCATCGCCACGCAGTGACCGGCTGCGGAATGGGCGGTGGGCCGGCGCCAGGCGCCGGCCCACCAACGGGCACCGGCGTCAGCCGATGCCGCGGATCGCTGCCGTCAGTGAAGATCAGATCGACGGCGCGGCAGCTGCTGTCGTCCGTCGAGGCCCGCGGCGGGCGAACCGGTCGTCGAAGCCTCGGCCGGCTGGGCCGGCTCACGGTGGATGGTGGCCAGGCCGGTGCCGGCCGGGGCGAGGTCGATCGTCTCGCCGACGGAGGTGTCCAGCTTGATCGTGGTACCCGAGAGCGTCCCCCTGCGGACACCGTCGGCGTAGTACTCCACGGACCGTCCGGGCCACGGGTTGGTGACCGTGAGCTTCCCGCCGGACCGGCTGGTGATCCCGAGGTACTCGACGGTGTTGTCCCGGATGCTGCTGGAGACCTGGAAGTTGCCGTAGGCGAGCAGGCCGCCGAACTTGGCGTCGGAGCCGGCGGGCCAGTTCGGGAAGACCTTGATGTCGTGCTGGAACGACTGCAGGAGCATCTCGTCGAGCCCCGAGGTGGTCACGTTGAGGTTCTCGACCCCGCCGCCGTAGTGGTGCACCGCCATGTTCGGGTACGAGTAGGAGGTGGCCTCGGCGTGCAACTCCTTCATCAGCGTGCTCGGGTCGTACCCCACCATCGCCGCGGCCGCGTACAGGGTGGCGGGGGAGTTGTCGCTGTGCCAGTTGTTCAGCTGCGCGACGGTGTTCCGTGCGGTCTCCAGCAGGTCGGCGCCACTGTTCAGCCCGACCTGCAGACCGGGGTACACGGCCTGGATGGCGATGTCGTTGCCGTCGCTGACCCAGCCGGAGCCTTCGGAGGTCTGCCGGAAGACGGTCTGCCCGTTCCTCGTCATCGTGGGCAGCGGTGCCAGATTGCTGTCGATGTGCTGCCAGGTGGGGATGAGCGACTGGTTGACGCCCAGGTCGCGGCTGATGTCGATCAGCCCCTGGAACAGCAGGTGCACCAGGCCGAGCGAGAGGATGCTGTTGGTCTGCGGATAGACACCGCCCTCCTGCGGCGCGTCGTTGTGGATGTGGTACGTGTGCGTGGCCTCGTCCCAGGTCAGGTAGTCCTGCCAGAACAGCCCGACCTGTTCGAGGTAGGGAAGGACCTTGCGCGCGTAGGAGGCACTGCGGGTGTACTCGTACTTCATGACCATGTCACTGGCCAGGTTCACGGCGTTGGACTTCTGGTTGTACAGGTCGTCGGCGGCGCTGGTGCCGTTGGGCGAGATCCCCACCGGGTACAGGACGCCCTGGTAGCCGTTTGCCGCGGCCTTCGCCTTGCCCCTGGGCATCCAGTCCAGCACGGGGTCGTCGTAGGAACCCATCTGGGCGACGTGGTTGGTCGACAGCGCCGGGTAGAACGCCGCTTCGTAGTTGTAGTTGGCGTGGTAGTCGCCGTACCAGTTCATGTTCCCGGTGATCCAGTTGCCCCACAGGCCGGGGGCGTACTTCCCGGCGCGGGAGGCCGAGCCGAGCAGATAGAGCGAGCCGTACCAACTCTTCTCGACGGCCTGGTCGGGGATCTGGACGAAGGACCGGGACCAGTACTCCCGCCACCAGGACTCGTGGGCCGCGTACAGCCCCGCCAGCGAACCATCGGTCAGCGAGGCGGCCGCCGCGTGCGCGACGGACTGGTAACGGGGTGTGTCATGGCTGCTCTGTATCGCCGCCGCGACGGTGTAGGTCACTCCCGGCTTGAGGGTCAGGCTGATCCGGTTGCCCGACACACTCGCGGATCTGCCCCGCACGGTCGTGGCGATCCGAGCCTGGGGGTTCCCGGGGGCGGCGGCGGTGCCGGCCTGCACATCGGCGTCGAGTACGGCGCCCCCGCCCGACGTCGCCGGGGTCTTCCCGAGCCCGTCCTGCACGGTGATGGTCGCGTCCTGCGAGCGCGAACCGGAGAGCCGCAGGGTGGTGACGAACAGGTTCTGGGTCGCCGCGACCCAGCTCCTGGACGAGAGTTGCTCGCCTCCCAGGGCGTAGGTGCCCTCGACCTGCGCCCGGGCGATGTTCTGTACGACATGATGACCGGCGCCGGCCAGGCCCGGAACGGACAGCACGATCCGGCCCAGCGGTTCGATGCCGTTGGTGGCGGTGGAGAAGAAGTCGTTCTTGCCGATGTAGAAGGTCTGGTCGTCGACGGAGCCACCGACCGCGACGCCGACGTCGCCGTTGCCCATCAGCGGGGCGTCGACGGTCCCGCCGTTCGCCAAGGTGGTGGGCGGGGAGTCCCACACGCCCTGGAACTGCGCGACGGTGCGCAGGGCCTGGGCCGGGGTGGCGTCGCTGACGGTCTGTGCGACGGCGGACGAGCCGCCTTGGACGGTGGTCAGGCCGAGGGCCACGAGGGCCGAGGCCAGCAGGGTGCTGATGCGTCTCCGGTGCCGGAGTGAGGATGCCACTGCGGTGTGACCTTTCTTCTCGTCTTCTCGATGGGCGTTTCAGAGTGGTCCGGTACGGCCGTGCGGCTGACCGCACGCCATGGCCAGGTAGGCCGCGCCGAGCAGCGGGGCCTCGGCCGGCTGCCGAGCCGCTGTGACGACGATGCGTCCGTTGCGCGCCGGACCGGCCGCCGTGAGCCCGGCTCGCAGGGGTTCGGCCACGAGATCCCAGGCCCCCGCGATGGCGCCCCCGACCACCAGAACCGTCGGTTCGAAGGCGGCGAGCAGCGGCCCCAGCACGCTCCCCAGGGCGGTGAACGCCTCGGCGAACACGCCGACCGCGGCACGGTCGCCGCCCTGCCGTGCCCGCCGGGCGATCTCCTGGACGTCGGGCGGGGACGCGCCGGTGGCCCGCGCGTAGGCTCGCCGCAGGGCACGCCTGGACACCGTCTCCTCCAGCGGCTCGTCCGCGTACCGCAGGACGTGGACCCGTCCGTCCGGCGGAACTCCCGGCCCGTGCCGCTGGATCCGGCCGTCCCGCAGGAAGCAGGAGCCCACCCCGGTACCGAGGGTGATCCCGACGACGGACCGGTGCCCGCGCGCCGCCCCGGCCCACCACTCACCGAGTACGAACGCATCCGCGTCGTTCCAGAAGCTGACCGCGGCAGCGCCGGGCAGCGACGCCGTCAGCGCGGCCCGGAGATCGAACCCCCGCAGCGCGTCGAACTTGCCGACCCCTTCGTACCGTCCGATCCCGCGCTCGTAGTCGAAGGGACCGGGCAGCGCCACGGCCCATCGCACCGGACCCTGCTGCGCGGGCAGGTGGGCAGCGGCGCGGACGAGGGCCGACACGAAGTCCCCGGTACTGCCGTCGCCGTCCACCACCTCGCGGAAGGACCGGCCGGACCGGAGGCTGCGGGCACCGAGGTCCACGCCCGCCGCGGTCACATGGGTGCCGCCGACCTCCATCACCGGCACGACGGTCCCGTCGCCCGGATTCATCGCACCAGCGCCTTCACGTAGCGCACCGGCCCCGCGCCGAGGGCTCGCACGCGGTAGGCGCCGACCGACGCGGGCAGGGTCAGGGTCTCCGCGTAGGCCAGCACCTGACAGTGTCCGCCGCTCGTCTCCAACCGGATTCCGTCGCCCTCCACCACGTTGATGACATGGAAGCGGTGGTCCGTGTCGTCGTCCACGACGGAGTCCGGTGCCAGTTCCAGGCGCCGGACCTCGAAGAACATCTCCGGGAGCCGGCCGATGAGGTCCTCGCGCCAGCCCTCGCCCGAGCGCAGGGTCCGCGGCTGCTGGACCAGCTCCCTGGCCACCCTCTCTCCCGACCTGGCGCGGTCGAGGTTCTCGAACGCGTGGCCCACGTGGACCGGCCGCGGCTTCCCCGCGCGGTCCTTGCGCAGCCAGTCGTAGAAGCGAAGGCTGTACAGGTACGGCGTCGCACTGATCTCCAGTACGACATTGCCCTCGCCGCTGCCGTGCGGGGTGCCGCCCGGGATGAGGAAGAGCTGGTGCTGCTCGGCCGGGAAGGTCTGGACGTAGCGCTCGATGTCGAACGGCACCCCGTCACGGACCGCCCGGTCCGCCTCCCGCCGGAACGCCGTGAGGTCGGCGTCGTCGCGCAGGCCGAGGAACACCTGGCGGTCGGGCCCGCCGACCATCATGTAGTAGGTCTCGTGCTGGGTGTACGGCCAGCCGAAGACCCGCGACATGTAGTCCGACTGCGGGTGGCAGTGGACGGACAGGTTGCCGCCGCCGACGGTGTCGAGGTAGTCGAAGCGGATCGGGAACGAGGTGCCGAACGTCGTGTGCACGGGTTCTCCGAGGACGTCCTCGGGGTGCAGCGCGACCAGTGCCTGGAGCGGGACCTCGACGCGCGGGCCGTCCGGTGTGCCCACGAGGATGCCGCTCTCCGGCGCGATGAGTTCGTACCCCAGGGCGGTGTTGGCCGCCTCGCGGTTGAAACCGAGCCGTTCCTGCGCCCAGTGCCCGCCCCAGGACGTGACGTTGAAGGTGGGGCGGGTGCGGAAGGGCCGCCCGGCCAGGTCGGCGAGGGCGTCGCGCAACTCGGGACCCGTCAGCCAGGTCGGGGTCTCGCTCTCCTGGGTGTCCAGCCAGAGGTCGACCTTCGGGACGAGGGCGTCGCGGTGCCGGTCCAGGACGGGCCAGTCGATGTAGAACAGCCGGCGTGTCGTGCCCGCCCCGGTGCCGGCCGGCTGTCCCAGATTGCGGCCGGTCCCGCCGGTGATCCCGGCCTCCGCGTAGCGCTTGGGCAGGTCCGCGTACCAGAGCCGGTCGTACGGCACGAGCGACGCCCCCGGCCCGAAGACGACGGTGACGGTGCCCTCGACTGCCTCGGGCTCCGGCATCCCGGTGAAGAAGTCGGCGAGTCCCGCCCGGGACAGCGGGGCGAAGTCCGGGTCGTCCTCCAGTACCGCGGACGCGGTGCGGGCGAGGATGTCCGGCCAGGGCGCGAAGTGCTCGCGCAGGTCGATCTGCTTCGCCGTGAGGTCGCGGGCGGCCAGCGCGTCGCAGATCCCGGTGGTGACGGCCGCCCAGTCGACGGCCACCGGGCCGTCCACGGCGAGGACCAGCCCCGGTGCGAGCCCGGCGACGGCGTCCCGGAATCCGGCGCCGACCTTCCCTGTGACGCGGTGGCAGGGTTCGGCTTCGTAGCCACGAACTGCCGGCATGACGATGTCAGCCCTTCTGTCGGTACGGCTCGGGGTGTTCAGACGGCCGGGCCGAGATGCGTGAGCGTCCCGACCCCCTCGACGGACAAGGCGGCGGGCAGCCCGGCAGGAGTGCCGGTGGCGAACGTCGGATTGATGTCGAACAGGGCGGAGAGCACCGCCTCGGCTCCGGCCGCGCCCGCGATGCACTCGCGCGTGGCCACCCCCCGCTCCGCCACCCGGGCCCGGTGCCGTCCGTCCGCCCCGGTGACGATCTCCATGGCCTGGCCCCACAGTCCGCCCGAGGCGGCCGACGGGAGGTCACGCAGCAGGGCGATCGCCCGGTCGCGGTGACCGAGGCGGGCCAGGCCGTGGGCGGTGATGGCGGGCCAGGCGGGAAAGGCCCCGCCCGCGCCGTGATCGGGGCGGTCGGAGGCGGCGGCGATCGGGTCGTCGGGACTCAGCGCCCGCATCCACCCACCCACCAGCAGACGGTCGGTGACGAAGTCCGTCATCTCCCGCCGTATCCCGTCCGGGAGTTCACGGTGGAGGGCTGCCGCGACGAGGCCGAAGTCCAGGCAGTGCCCGATCGTGTCGGTCCCGTCCGGGCGGCGCACCTGCCAGCGGCCCGAACCGGCGTACAAGTCGACGAGCGCATCGGCCAGTTGACCGGCCTCGGACTCGGTCCGGTCGGCATCCTCACGGCGGCCGAGCCGCCGGTACAGTCCGGCCAGCGAGCGCGTCGAGCCGACGTAGGCGGCGTTGAACGAGGCGACGACCCCGGTGTAGGTGGGCACGCACTCCAGCAACTGCCACGCATCGTCACCGAAGTCGGCGAGCACACCACCGGTGGCCGGACTGCGCCTGTCGCGCCACCCGAGGCCCAGCCGCTCCAGGTGCCCGAGGACGGTCGTCCCACCGACGGTCTCCTCAAGGAAGGCGAGGTCGCCGGTGATGCAGACGTAGTGCTCGACGAGCCGGAACAGGGCGTAGTCGGTGGAGCTGTAGGCATTGCCCAGGGGGCCGCCGCTGAGGTTCTCGACACCGAAGGAGTCACAGTAGGGCCCGGCCAGGACCCGCAGCAGCCAGGACCGCAGCCCGGCCGGCTCCAGCAGGGCGTACATCCGGCTCCACTCGCAGTGGTCCCAGAAGTAGGTGGTGGTCGGGCCGAGCCGGGGCCCGCCGGTGAGGAACACCGGCTCGCCGGGCCGGATACGGACGCTGCGCATGTACAACGCCTGCAACGCCCCCATGTAGTAGGTGCGCGCGAGTCCGGCGTCCTCGGCGGTGAAGGTCGGCAGGTGCCCGGAGAAGTCGGGATTGCCGGGGATGAACATGCTGGCCCAGAGCCGGCGCCAGCCGTCCGCCCCGGCACGCATCGTCGCCTCGAAGTCCTCCGCGGCACTGAGGGCCTCGGCCGAGACGGCGTCCGCGTCGGTTCCGTAGGCGCAGCTGATCCCGACGGCCACGCTCCCGCCGGGCTCGATCCGGCAGGTCCAGGTCGCCCGGCCACCGGCGCCCTCGATCCGCAGCCCCGCGGGCGGCCCGGCGAAGGCGAAGACGGCACGCGCAGGCGACCGTGAGTCCGCGACGGCGACCGTACCGCCCTCGATACGGGACACCCAGCGGCGTGACTCGCTCCAGTGCCGGGTACGGGCGACCTCGGCACCGTCGAGACACATCACGACCTGGTCCGCTTCCACCCGCACCCGCACGTGGTGCCAGTCCCCGGCAGCGAGTGGGGCGTCGGTGGCCTCCCGTTCCCCGGTGATGCCGAGCCACGGACGGCCGTCGGCCACGCCGATCTGGAGCGAGTCGGGGTGATTGCCATGGGTGAGCACGGTCCCGGACTGCCCGGCCGTGTCGAGCCGCAGCTCGAAGCCGATCGTCAGCCCGGGGGAGAGGGCGAAGGTGCCCAGACCGGTCTCTCCGTCGGGTGTCAGGACGACCGGCTCGTCGGCCCGGACGAGCACGCCCCCGTCGGCCGTCTCCACCCGGAGCCCGCGTACGGCCCCGGCCACGCCGACCCGCGGCTCCGGCTCCCTGTCGTGGCTGACGTGCGCCGGGAGCGCGTCGTCCAGGAGCATCGGGCCGTGGTCCTCGTCCCGCTGGATCCCCGGGACCCGGGGCCTGCCCAGCCGCAGCCGCCGTGGTGCCGGGGAGAGCAGGTAGTGCCGCTCGCGTCCGGCCGTGGTGGCGCGGACGCGTTCCAGTGCCATGAAGTCGTGGTGCATGCCGTGGTTCCACGGGCCGTCGTACAGCCAGCCGTAGCCGACCTCGGAATGGGCAGTCATCGCGAACAGGTCCTGGGCCAGCTCGACCGTCCGTGCCTCGCTGCTCTCGTTGGTGACGACGATCCGCCACAGCAGCAGGTCCCGGGACAGCGCCATCCGGGTGTCGGTGGTCAGCAGCAGCCCGTCGCCGCGGTGCTCACGCTGGACGCCCCACGGCTTCCACAGGAACCGCTGCGCGGCCGGGACCACGCCGTCCACGCGCAGTTCGCCGGTGTGGTAGCCGAAGGTGAACGGCGGGGCGGCCAGCCAGGACAGGGAGGTCAGGTCGTGGTTGACGTGGGCCTGCCCCTGCTGGTTGCGCAGGGAGGGCAGGTGCGCGATCTCGTCCTGGGCGACCCAGTGCCCGGCGACGTCGTCCAGGTCGGGTACGCCGGTCGCGCCGATGTCCACGGGGCCGGTTGCGGTGTTGGCGGTCACTTGCTCGCTCCCGAGGTCAGTCCGGCGATGAACTGCTTCTGCAACGTGAGGTAGCCGGCGACGGGAACGACCGCCGCGAGGAGCATCACGCCGAACAACTGCGCGTAGTTGGTGGAGAACTGGCCGACCGACAGATACAGCCCCGTGGTGATGGTCTGGCCGTGCAGGGGGCCGAGGATGAACTGCGGGTTCATGAAGTCGTTCCAGATCCACAGCGACAGGAAGATCGCCACGGTCGCGGTGGCCGGACGCAGCAGTGGCATGACGATCGTCCGCCAGATCCGCAGCGTCCCGGCGCCGTCCACGGTCGCGGCCTCGATGATCTCGCCGGGGATCGACCGGAGAAAACCGGAGTACACGAACACCGCGAAGGACAGATAACCGCCGCCGACGTTGGCCAGGACCAGCCCCGGATAGGTGTGGTCCAGGTGCAGGAAGGTCAGGATGCGGATGGTCGGCAGCAGCACCACCGCGGGCGGGATCATCAGACCGGCGGCGAACCCCGCCAGGACGATCCGGCGCAGCCGGGCCGAGCGCCGGGACAGCCAGAAGCTGAGGGCCGCGCCGAGCGGGATGATCAGCAGCACCGAGGCGAGGACGGTGACCGCGGAGTTGGTCAGCCCGATCTGTACGATCCGGTCGGGCCGGGCCAGGGCGTCCGTCAGGTTGTGGGCGGTCGGCGGAGCCGGGGGAGCCGCCGGATCGCGGATGATCTGGTCCTGCGTCTTGAAGGCGTTGACGAGCGTGAGATAGACCGGGCTGACGAAGGCCAGCGTGATCAGTCCCGCCGCGACGAGATGGACCCGCCCGGCCCAGGCCCGGCGGTCCCCGCCCGGCGCGGGTACGGCCCTCGGTGCCGGTGTTCGCCTCTGGACGGCCGGCCGTGGCGATGTCGACGTACTCACAGGTCCACCTCCCGGCGGCGCAGCAACGCGGTCACGGACAGCGCGATGACGACGGAGACGCCCAGCAGCAGCATCGCGACGGCCGAGGCGTAGCCGTAGCGGTCGTCCGTGAAGGCGAGCTGGATGATGTAGAGAGCGGTGGACTGGGTGGAGTTGGCCGGTCCGCCCGAGGTGAGCACCGCGATGATGTCGTACAGCTTCAGCATGGTGATCAGCGAGATGGTGACGCTGATGGTGGTGCCGGGGGCCAGCATCGGGAACGTGATCCGCCTGAACTGCTGCCAGCGGCCTGCCCCGTCGACCTTCGCGGCGTGGTACAGCTCCACGGGGATCGACTGGAGTGCGGCCAGGTGCACGACGGTGGTGAACCCGGTCAGCACCCAGGCGGCGACGAGCCCGACGGACACGACGGCCAGGTGCGGACTGCCCAGCCAGGTGATCGGCTTGTCGATGATGCCCAGGGAGACCAGGATGGTGTCGAGGATGCCGTCGCGGGCCAGGACGTAGCGCCAGACGTATCCGACGATGACACCGGACAGCACCTGCGGCAGGAACGCGACGGTACGCATCATCCGGAAGCTCAGCGACGTCTTGTTGAGCAGGATCGCGAAGCCGATGCCGACGGCGTTGGCCACGACCGTGACCGCGCCGGCCAGCAGGAGCGTGAAGCCGAGGCTGCCGGCGAGGGCGCTGTCGTGCGCCATCTCCGTGTAGTTGGCGAGGCCGACGAAGTCGGACCGCGCCAGCAGCGGGTTCTCGTTCGTCAGGCTCTTCCAGGCACTCATGATCACGGGAACGATGATGAACAGGGCGTACAGGCCCAGCGCGACGAGCGCGATCGACCCCAGGGCGGGGTCGCCACGGCGTGGGCGGACTCGGGTGGTCATGGCTCTTCCCTCGAAGGAGATCTGCGGCGCCGGAGCCGGTACGGCCGGGGCCGGTGAGGTGGCTTACTTGGTGGCCGAGTCCCAGGCGGCGTCCAGCTTGGCCAGCTGCCCGTCCACGTCGTCCGACGAGAACAGCGCCTGACTGGCCGCGTAGAAGGCGTTGTTCAGGCCCGAGGGCATGGAGTCGTCGTTGGTCGCCCAGCCGACCGCCGAGACCTTGGTGTTCTGCTGGGTGACGTAGGAGTACGAGTCCTTGAAGACCTTCGTGACGTGGACGCCGTAGTCGTCCAGGGTCCTGCCCTTGAGCATCGGGAACGCGCCGTCACCCTCGATGAGGGCCTTGTAGTTGGCCGGGTCCAGCGACCATGCCTCGGCGAACGCCGTCGCCTTGGCCGGGTCGGCCGCCTTGGCGCTGATCGCCATGGAACCGCCCACCGAGAACGGCACCACGAGCGACCCGTCCTCGGTGGGCGTGAGGAAGGCGCCGAAGTCGTCGGCGTGATCCTTGGGAACCGAACCGAGAAACCAGCTGCCCATCATGTACATCGCGGCCTTGCCGGAGGTGAAGTGGGTGATGGAGTCGGCGTACTTGACGCCGAGAGCGCCGTCCTCGAAGTAGCCGTTCTTCACCATCGTCCGGTACTTGGCCACCGCCGCCTTGACGTTGGCGTCGGTGAAACGGACCTTGCCGGAGTAGCGCTTCTTCAGCCAGTTCGGGTCCTTGCCCAGCACATCCGCGGACAGGATGCCGACCAGCGGCATCGCCGCCGAGAACGGATCGCCGCCGCCCAGCTCGACGGGGGTGATGCCGGCGGCCTTGAGTTTGGCGCACACGGCCATGAAGTCCGACCACGTCTTCGGAGCCGCGTCGATGTGGGCCTTGGCGAACAGCTTCTTGTTGTAGAACACCTCCGGGATGATCTGCGAGTTGGTCGGCGGGATGTACACCTTGCCCTGGTACGCGTTGCCCATGGGCAGCAGGAAGTTGGCGTTCACCCACTTCTGGTCGTACGGCCTGAGCAGCCCGGCCGTCGCGAACGTCGACGGAGTGATCGACTGGAGCAGATCCGGGAACTGCCCGGAAGCCTGCAACTGCTTGGCGTACGCGTCCCGGTCCGTGCTCGGTGCGACGATCTTCCGCACCGCGACGTCCGGGACCTTCTTCTCGGCATCGGCGATCGAGGTGTCCCAGAACCCGGCGGTCAGGCTGGGGGTCTCGAAGGTGAGGTAGGTCAGGGTGCTGCCACCCTTCCCGCTTCCGGTCGACGCGGCAGAGCATCCGGTGAGGGCAAGCCCCGCGGCGAGGCAGGCAGCGGTCAGACGTGTACGCCGCATGGAAGTCTCCTGGAGGGACGATGTGGCCCGACGGGACGGGGCGGACCGGACAGGTCGACGCCGCCTCATCCTTCGAGATAACGTTATCCCGAGGATAGAAGCGCGTTGCGGGAATGTGTCAAGGGCCGGTCTGATATCGGTCCACTGTTTCGACGAGGAGCGACCGGATGGCCCGAGCACGACGTGAGAGCGGGGAACGGCCCAAGCGCCCGACGATGGTCGACGTCGCGCGCGAGGCCGGGGTGGCCCTGCGGACCGTCTCACGAGTGGTCAACAACGACCCCACGGTGGGCCCGGAGTACGCCGCCAAGGTCGAGGCCGCGATCACCGCGCTGAACTACCGCCCCGACGAACGCGCCCGGCAGCTGCGCACCGGCGTCACCGGAACCATCGGCGCCGCCGTCCGCCGCATCGCCGAGGTCAACCCGGAACTCGCCGCCATCGAACGCACCGCCCGCGACTCGGGACTGACCCTCCTGGCCGCCTCCACGGACTTCGACGAGGCCAGAGAGCGCGACATCCTGATCTCCATGTGCCGGCAGCGCCTCGACGGCATCATCGTCGAGCCGTTCGGCGAGAACCACGCCTACCTCCAGCCCGAGCTGGACGCCGGCATGCCGCTGGTGGCTATGGACCGCCCGATGAGCGGCGTCTCCGTGGACTGCGTCATGTCCGACAACGCCTCCGGCATCGGCATGGCCTTCCACCACCTCCACCAGCACGGACACCGCCGCATCGCCTATATCGGCGACAGCGAGCGCGTCTTCTCCGGCTACGAGCGCGCCGCGGCCTTCCGCGCGGCCCTGCGGGCCCACGGCCAACCCGTCGAAGGCATGGTGCACCCCGGCGAGATCACCGCCGAGCGGGTGGCCGCCGCGCTGGACACCGCACTGCACGGCCCGGACCCGGCCACCGCCCTGGTCACCGGCAACATGGACACCACCCTCGCCGTCCTGCGGCACCTCGGCCCGCAGGCGGCGGCCGACCTGGCCATGGTCGGCTTCGACGAAGTGCCCCTGGCCGACCTCCTGCAACCGGCCCTCACCGTGATCGCCCAGGAGACCGCCCAGATCGGCCACACCGCCGTCGAACTGCTCCGCGCCCGCATCGCCGACCCCGGCCGCCCGGTCCAGACAGTGATCGTCCCGGTCACCCTGAAGGTCCGCGGCTCCGGAGAGGTACGCGTCTGAAGCTCGGGGCCGCAGGTCTTTGCCGGACCTTTGGCACGGCCGCGCAGGGCAGGGGGATTGCGTGCGATAACGTTATCCGAAACATGGTTCGAAGGCCCGTCGTCCGGGACGGTTGGCCTTGGTCCAAAGGACCCGGGTCTCGGCTGTGTCGATCCTCGGTCGGGTTCCCTCGGCCACACGGGAAGAGAAGACCTGTGCGGCCGCTGTCACCTCACGGCCGCGGAAGACGCCTCTCGTACCGTTGCAGATCAGGCTTTCGCAGGAGTGCTCGCGATCGCCCCCGGTGGGCGCGTCATGAAGACGTCGATCGGGTCCTGGGCCTCCACGACGAATCCGTGGCGCTCGTAGAGCCGACGGGCAGCACTGCCCTGGAGGACGTTCAAGCCCACGGTCATGCCCTGTGCGTCCGTTCGCTCCAGTACCGTGCGCAACACAGCGGAACCGAGACCTCGGCCCTGACAGTGCGGAGCAAGGTAGAAGTGCTCCAGCCACTGCCCGCCCTCGGCGGGCCGGACCGTGACGCATCCTGCCAGTTCACGGTCGATCATGATGATCGACGTGTGCTGCGGGGAGAAGGAGTCCCGCAGCCGCTGCCGTACCCGGTACCCGTCGTAGCGCCCAAGACGTTCCAAGTCCGCACGCATGACCGTGGCTCGCAACTCCGCGATCACCTCGATGTCCGCTGCCACCGCGGAACGCAGCATCCAGCCCGTGGCGTGCGCCGACGTGGTCCGTGCGGGCACGGCCCCGCCCGATCCCGTACCGTTCCCCGTCCACCCGGCATCCATGGCCGGAGTATTTCAGTCCGCCTGCCCTGAACAGGCACGTGGGCATCCCCGGCGAACTGCCCCGTCCACCGCGACCTCGATCGCGGAACGGGTAGGTGGCGGACGGCGGCCACACCTCCGCCGCGCTGCTCGACACCGTCGTCCGCACCCGCCGCATCCGCGTGGTCGGCGCGCTCCGGCCCAGCCCAGCCTGACGCGGACCGGCCCCGGCGCATCCACGAGGAGTCCGTCAGGTGGCGTTGATGTCGAGTTTGCCGATCTTGTTCGGCGTGAGCAGGCCGAACCAGATGGCGCCGGGCTGGTGCGGGTTGATGTCGCAGGGGTAGGAGGCCGACGAGGGGGTGGGCCACATCGTGACGTCGCCGGTGCGTGGGTCGAGCCGGGCGATCTGGTAGCCGAGTCCGGCTGCGGCGGGGAAGCTCACCGACGCGTAGATGTTGCCGTCGCTGCCCTCGGCGACCGGTCCGGGTGAGGGCAGGGGGTTGCCGATGCTGCCCTGGCCGAGCCCGTTGAGGACGCTGGTCAGGATGCCGGCTGGGCCCGCCAGGGGGTACTCCCTGATGTGGCCGGTGCGCGGATCGATCCGGGCGAGCTTCATGCCCAGTGACTCGCCGACCCAGATGGAGCCGTCCGATGCGGTCCGGACGCCCACGGGGAAGGACGCGGGCGTGGGCATGGTGTAGCGCGTGAACTTCTTGGTGTCGACGTCGATCGTGGCGACCTGGTTCATCTGGGGCAGGCCGAACACGATGGTCCGGCCGGGTCCCGGCTTGATGATGCCGAACAGCGCGTGCACCTGCCCCAGAATCTCACCGGGCACCTTGTACTTGGTGAACTCGCCCGTGTGCGGGTCGTACCGCCCGACGGAGTTCAGGCCGCCGAGCGTGAACCACAGGGCGTTGTCCGGTCCCCAGGCGATGTCGTTGGCCAGGCCCAGTCCCGTGTGGAGGGGAATGCCGAGGAGCGAGGTGGCGAACGCCTCGGCCCAGGGCAGCGGTACCTCGGTCATGCTGCCGTCGCGGGTGTCGACGCGCAACAGGCTGTTGCCGGTGACTTGCGGCATCCACAGGTACCCGTCGCCGTCGAGGTCCATGCCGCCGGGCATGGACAGCGGCATCGGCGTGTCGAAGTTCGTGAACTTGCCCGTCGTGGTGTCGAAGCGTGCGATCTGGCTGCTGAGGTACTGCTCCACCCACAGGTTGTTGTGGTGGTCGAACTCGACCTCGCACACCCCGCCGACGGGTAGTGACGAAGGAACCGGGCCGTACTCGGTGATGGGTGACTGCGCCGTCGCCTCCGGAGCCACCAGCAGCGCGCCTGTGAGTGCTGCCGCCGCGGCGAGCGTACCGAGGAGGGCGTGCCTGCGCCTGCCCGGCGTTCGCCCGGCCCTCGCCGCAGAATCCGTTGTCCGGTTCACTCCGCCCCCTTCGTCCGGCCTGTCACTGACTGTACGTCAGATCTTGCCCGACCGGCGCACGACGGCACCGATGGCCGGTTCCGATGACGAAGCCGTCGAGGGCACGGGCCGCTACCGGAGGCGTGTGCGGCGAGGCCGACCTGGACGGCATCGCCCATGGGTTCAACCATCGCCCCAAGCTCGGGCCGATCAGTCCAGGTCGGACATGTCGAGCACGAAGCGGTGGCGGACGTCGTTGCGTTCCAGACGGTCAAGGGCCGTATTCACCTGAGACGACGGCAGCAGTTCGATGTCGGCGGTGATGCCGTGTTCGGCGCAGAAGCGCAACAGGGCGGCGGTGGACGGGCGGCCGCCGCTGCCGGCGGAGCTGAGGTGCTTGCGGCCGATGAGCAGGTCGATGGTGTCCACGGTGACCGGCCCGAGGTGGCCGAGGTGGCTGAGGGTGCCGTCCAGGGCGACCGTGCGCAGGTAGGGGGTCAGGTCGTGGGGGGCGGAGATGGTGTCGATGACCACGTCGAACCGGTCTCGGACGGCTCCCAGCTGCCCGGTGTCGGTGGAGACGACGAATCCGTCTGCGCCGAGGCCGTGTGCTTCGCCGGCCTTGTCCGGGGTGCGGCTGATGACGGAGGTCGTGGCGCCGAGCGCGACGGCCAGTTTGACGGCGAGGTGCCCCAGGCCGCCCAGTCCGGCCACGGCGACCGTGCTGCCCGGGCCCACCCCAAGGGCCCGCAGGGGTTCCCAGACGGTGACGCCGGCGCAGAGCAGGGGGGCTGCCGCGGCCGCATCGAGGCCCGCGGGCAGGTGATAGGCGAACTTCTCGCGTACGAGGTGTTCGCGGGAGTAGCCGCCCAGGGTGGTCGCTCCGTCCTGCCGGTCGCTTCCTCCGTAGGTCAGGGTCGGGAAGTCGCGGCAGAAGTTCTCCTGGCCGGCCTGGCACATCGGGCACATCCCGCACGAGTCGACGATGTTGCCGACGGCCACGGGGTCGCCCGGGGCGAAGTCGGTGACCGCGCTGCCGACCTCGGTCACCGTGCCTGTGAACTCGTGTCCCGGGACCAGGACCCCGTCCGCGTCGCTCTTGTGCGCGTGCACGGCGTGCAGGTCGCTGTGGCAGACGCCGCAGTAGTCCACGCGTACCGCGACATCGTCCGGGCGCAGGTCTCGGCGTTGGAGGGTGGCGCGGCGCAGCGTGTGCGTCGTGGGGTCCGCCTGCCAGCCGGTTGTGGTGCGCATCGCTCTCCTTAGACAAACTGTTCGGTCTATTTGAGTCTAGGCGGACTGGGGTGTGAAACCGGCGACCTCGCGCAATCGGGGGTCGCGTATTCCGCGGCGCGGGAGCTCGTGATCACCGTGAGTGATTGCAGGGGGCGTTGTGGCGCCAGGTTCCCCCGGCTCCTTCGGCAAGGCGGGCGGTGGTGTCGTTCATGATCCCGCTGTGGTTCGCGGGCGTTGAGGCGCGTGGTGTGCAGTCGTCGCTGCGGTGCGCCGGGTTGCGGCGCAGGGTGGTGCTCGACGGCGCGACGCAACTGCAACCGCCGGGTTGCGGTTGCGGGGTCTGATGTGCAACCGTTGGGTTGCGGATGGATGCGCGGGAAGCATCCGAGGGAGGAAGCCATGAACGACACCACCTGCACCGACGCCGAGCTCACCGAGCTTGACCGGATCGCCCGGCAGATCGACATCGACGCCCCGGCAGAGCGGGTCTGGGAGCTGGTCGCGCGCCCCGGCTGGTATGTCAACGACGGCGCGGTCGAGGCCGACCCGGACCTGTACTACGAGGGCGACGTGGCCGTGGTGCGCCATCCGACGCTGGGCGAGTTCCGGTTCCGGACGGTGACGCTGGACAAGCCGCGCTACGCCGCGTTCCGCTGGATCGGTACCCCATTCCGGGATGAGTCGACGCCCTCGACCCTCGTCCAGTTCTGGATCGACGAGCGGGACGGCGGCGGGGTGACGCTGCGCGTCGTCGAGAGCGGATTCTCCGGCCTCGCCGACGACCCGGCCGCGTGGCTGAAGGAGCGCGAGGGCAACGACAAGGGGTGGCTCGCCGAACTGGAGGCCGCGAAGGCGTTCGTCGAGAAGACCGCGCCGGCCCCGACGACGCAACCGTGACCGCCACTCTCCCCGTCGTGTGTGCAGCGCTCGGCGACCCGATGCGCTGGGAGATCCTTACCCGGCTCGGCGAGGGCCCCAAGTCGGCGTCCACGCTGGCCCGGGTGCTGCCGGTGAGCCGACAGGCGATCGGCAAGCACCTGGAGGTGCTGCGCGAGGTCGGGCTGGTCGAGTCCGAGCGGCGCGGGCGCGAGGTCGTCTATCTCGCGGTCGGCGTCCGGCTCGGCGCGCTGGCCCGGGAACTGGATCGGATCGGCCGCTCCTGGGAGACCCGCCTGCTGCGGCTCAAGGAACTGGCGGAGCGCCCCGGCCCGGCAGCCCCAGAAGCCTCGGACTGACGCAAGACGACTGATGACCTACGACGATTGGACACGATCGTGACCGAGCACGACAGCAGGAGGGTGGACCCCGGCCGCGCGCCGGCGCTGCCGCCGGTGGCCGACCGGGCCGTCTTCCAGGCTGAACTGGACAGGCTGCGAGTCCGCGAGAAGGCGCACACCCGGGAAGGCGACGCGATCGCCGCGGCCCGGCGCCGGCTGCCCATGGTCGAGGTGGCCGCCGACCTCCAGCTGACCGGGCCGGACGGGCCGGTCACCCTGCTCGACGCGTTCGAAGGGCGCCGGCAGCTCATCGCCTACTACTTCATGTGGCACGACGGCCACGACGCGGCCGGGCAGTGCGAGGGCTGCACCTGGGTCACCACCCAGGTGCAGGAGCTGTCCTACCTGCACTCCCGCGACATCACCTACGCGGTCTTCTGCCAGGGCCCGTACGAGGAAAGCCGCCGCTACCGCGCATTCATGGGCTGGGAGGTGCCGTGGTACTCGGCCCTTCCATCGCATGACGAGCTCCTGGTCGGACGCCACGTCGGCATGATGCACCTGGTCTGCTACCTGCGCGACGGCGACCGCGTCTACGAGACCTACTGGACGACGCTGCGCGGGGTGGAGGCGACGGACTACAGCTACGCGCTCATGGACCTCACCGTGTACGGACGCCAGGAGCTGTGGGAGGACTCGCCCCCCGGCTGGCTGCGTGGCCAGGGAACACCCGCCGACCACGTCGGCCTGCGGAGCAACGGACGTCCCATCCCCCAGTGGTCCCGCATCGAGGCCGGGCGCTCCGACGACCTCACGCCTCAACCGTGACGGCACAGCCGGCTCGCAGTCCCGGGTGGTTGACGATCAGCCGCCGGTTGTGAGATACGCGTCAAAGGGGCAACGAGATGATCTTGAAGCCCTGAGCGACCGGCCCGTCACCCTGCGATGAGCATGTGCTGGCCCTGCTGCTGATGTTGACGTCGTACCGGCGCATGGGGCGTTTCCCGGCGGACGACGCTGTTCAACCGGCTGAAGAAGCCCGCCAAGGCCCGACCTGGTCACACTTCAAGAACCTGACCAGACGTCTGGAATGGCTGGACGGGCTCGGCGACACCGATGTGTGGATGGACGGCGTCGCTGCGGGGAAGATCACCGACTTCACCGGGGAGGCGGACGCAGCGGCACGACCCGGTACCGTCCCGACCAACCGCCATCGGTGGCCGCACCACGACAGGGGGCGGAGCTGGGTGTGAGGTCCTCGTCAAGCGACGGCTCCCTTCGGGTGGTGGCGGCGCAGGTTGGCGGCGAGCATGCGGTCGAGCGTGCGGTCGGACAGGATCCGGACCAGGCGGGTGATCAGGGCGGCGTCCCGGCCGGCGGTGTAGCGGGTGCGTGGCTTGCGGGTTGTCACGGCCTTCGCGATGACCCGGGCGGCGGCGTCGGCGGTCAGGCCCGATGCGGTGCCCGTGGCCATCAGTTTGTTGTTCGCCTGGACCAGGCTGCCGTAGCGCTCGTCCTGCCCTGGCGTCATCCGGACGGCCAGATCGTTCGCCGCCTGGATCCCGCGGGCGGCCATCTCCGTGCGAACGCCGCCGGGCTGGACCACGACCACCTGTACGCCCAGCGGCGCGACCTCACGGCGGAGCGAGTCGCTGACTGCCTCCAGGGCGAACTTCGTGCCGGCGTACGCGCCGTATGTGGCCATGGCGACCGTGCCGCCGACCGAGCTGATGTTGATCACGCGGCCCTTGCTGCGCAGCAGTGCGGGCAGGAGCGCCTGAGTGACGGCGATGTGGCCGAACAGGTTGACTTCGAACACCCGCCGCCACTCCGCGAGTGGCAGGGCTTCGACCGCGGCGTTCACCTGGATGCCGGCGTTGTTCACGAGCGCGTGCAGCGCGCGCGAGTCGCCGGCGACGCGCGCGGCGAGTGCCTCCACCTGCTCGGGCTTGGTGATGTCGAGGATGACCGGCTCGATGCCAGTCGATCGGATGGAGTCGGCGTCACGGACGCGTCGCACGCCGGCCAGGACGTGGAATCCCTGACGGGCCAGTTCGCGGGCGGCCGACGCGCCCAGGCCCGTGGAGGCGCCGGTTACGACGATCAGCTTCTGGGTTTCAGATGACGTTGTCACCTGAGCTACGTTACCAATTCAGATGACGCCGTCAACTGAATGTACGATGGGTGCCATGGTCACCCGTGCGGAATCCGCCGCCCTCACCCGCCGCGCTCTGCTCGACGCGGCCGCCGAGCTCCTTGACCTCGGCGGCCCCGAAGCCGTCACCCTGCGCGAGATCGGCGCGCGGGCAGGCGTGACGCGGGGAGCGCCGTACCGGCACTTCATGGGCAAGGACAGCCTGCTGGATGCCGTCGCGACCGAGAGCTGGGAACGGATCGGCGACCAGATGCACGCCCTGCGGACCGACCCGGCCCTGCCGGCCTCCGAGAAGCTGTGCGGCGCTCTCCGCGCCCTCATCGGCGTCGGCCGGGACCAGCCGTACAGGTACCAATTGTTGTTCAAGCGGCTCGGGCACGGTCCGGGAGAGCGCGGCGAAGGGCTCGACCGCGTCATGCGCCAGCTCTGCGGACCGGAGGGCGACTCCGCCGCAGCCATCCGCGCCTCAGTGCGCTTTCAGGACGAGTTCCTGGCTATCGTCGCCGCCCTCGTAGGGGAGCGGAACGCACGCCACTACGGAGCCCTGCTACTGGCCGGCGCTCACGGCATCGCTGACATGGAACTCAGCGGCCACCTCGGCGAGGACACGTGGCGCACCACCGCCGACGAACTCGTCGGCACTCTCGTCCGCCTGGTCGCGGATACCGGCGAAACGACATAGCAGCGCCCACGCCCCGTCGACAGCAGCCTCCCCGCCCCTGGGTCGGCGGCGGCGACCAGTTCATTCAGTTGCTGGTCGGTCAGGTCATCCGCGGCCATCACTTGGTGACCCCCTGCCCTCGTCGGGGCGCGAGCACCAGCCCGCACGCGGATCGGCCTGTTGCTGAACACCCGAGTCCCAGCCGAGGTGCAGCGGCCAAGGCAAGCCGCTGGAGGGGCAGCAGCTGATCTCGGTCTTCCTGCCCTGCCTGGCGGGTGAGGCGTTTCATGGGTGGTCCCTGTGGCAACACCGCGCGACGAAGACGTTTCGGCAGGTCGCAATGTTTCACGTGCCGTTTCCTTCCTCTTGATCGGCGAAACGCACCTCTGAAACACCCGTGGGGCGAGACCCGACCCGCACAAGCTCGTCGAAGCGCACCCCTGCCCGATGTCCACCTGCCGGGCCCCGGCCGGCTCCCCGTGCCGGACCACGGCGGGGAAGGCGGCCCTCACGTACCACGCCGCCCTCTTCCAGCTCGTCCCCGCACTCCGGTCCGAACTGCACGTTGCCATCCCAGCCGTGCGCCATCCCGGCTCGCTCCGGACCGCCCTGCCGGCCGTGGAGCCTGCGGCGACATCCACGCCGATGGAGGTCCGCCTCGGCTACGCCCGCGTCTCCACCCGGAGGCAGGAGATCCCGTCGCAAGTCGACGCTCTCGGAGCCTCCGGGGGGATCGCCGAGACTGTCCCTCCCGCAAACAAACTGGTCGGTCTGCTAGCCTGGAGATCATGTCCGACCAGCCATCGAGCGCGCGCGGAGCCGCGACATACCGGCGGATCATCGACGCCGCCACGCAGGAATTCGCCCAGTACGGCATCGCCGGGGCTCGCATCGAGCGGATCGTCGCCGCCGCTCAGACCAACAAGGCCCAGCTGTACGGCTACTTCGGCAACAAGGAACAGCTTTTCGACGCGATCTTCTTCGCCTCACTGGAGCGCATCACCAACGTCGTCCCCATCGAGGTCGAGGATCTGGCCGACTGGGCCGTGCGCCTCTACGACGAGTACCTCGCCCGTCCCGATCTCATCCGCCTCGCCACCTGGGCCCGCCTGGAGCGGCGCCCGTCCGGGCATCTCGTCGCGGGGCAGCGCTACGACGATCACAAGCTTCGCGTCATCGCCGAGGCCCAGGCCGCTGGGCGGGTCAGGCCGGGCGACCCCTTCGACCTGATGGCCATGGTCATCGCCATGTCCATGGCCTGGTCGCCGGTGAGCAACGTCTACGCCGCCACCGCGGCGGAGCCCCCGGAGGTACACGATCAGCGGCGCGCCCTGTTGCGGGACTGCGTTCGCCGCGCCGTCGCCCCTGGATGAGCAGCGTTTGTCGGGCCGTGAGCTGTGGCCCGTTCCCTCTGGTGCGAGCGGCACGGCCCGGTTGCCCGGCCGCGACGGGCGGATGACCGACGCCACGGTGGTCGGCGTACGGCAGGAGCCGGGGCGGCACGGGGCCCGGACCGTCACCGCGGCCGGGCGGCTCCCGCCCCGTCCGGCGGTGCTCCCGCACCGGAGCCAGGGCAGATGGCTTTCCGTGCCCGAGCCCGGCAGATTCCGCACCCGGGTCAGCCCGAGTCCGGCAGATGGCTTTCCGCACCCGGGTCAGGCAGGCGGCTGCTCGAACTCGACATCGTGCAGGGCTCGGTCTCCGGAGGTGACGCGGATCGAACCGACGGCGGGTGGGTAGCCGGTGGCGATGATCGTGTAGTCGCCGGGAGGCAGGCCCTCCACGGTGCAGCCGCCGTCCGCGCCGGTGAGCGCGGTGACGATGGCCTTGCCGTCGGAGTCGACGTCCATGATCCGGGCCTCGCGTACCGGCCGGCCGTCCGACCCGGACCGCGCCGTGCCGGTCAGCAGGGCGTTCCCGAGCAACTCGACGTCCTGCCGTACGGCTGCGTTCCGGGCCGGCGTGACCGTGGTGGCGGTCGGCCGATGGTTCTCGGCGCTGACCACCAGCGTGGAGCTACCGGTGCTCGGACCGGGCAGCGCGAAGCCGCCGTCCGCGCCGGTGAGCGCGGTCGCGAGCACCTCACCGTGCCCATCGGTCAGCGTCACCGCCGCACCGGCGACCGGGGTACCGGGTCCGCTGACCGAGACCGAGCCATAGAGCCGGCTGCTGCCGGTGAGCACCAGGTCCAGCGCCGACGGGCCGTTGATCGTGACGGTGGATGCCTGCGGTTGGTGGGTCCCGGACGAGGTGACCAGGACGTAGCTGCCGGCGGCCGGGACGGCCGGCCCGTACCGGCCCGAGCTGTCGGTGAGCATGCCGGCCACCTGGCGGCCGTGCGGGTCGATCAGCGTCAGCGTCGCGCGGTCGATAGGTGTGCCGTCGGCGTCGGCCACGGTGCCCCTGAGCTGGTGTTCCGCCCCCGCCCGTAGGGCGGCTCCGCCGGTCGCCGCCGTGCCTGGCACCCGGGATCGCGGCAGGTCCGAGGGCGGAGCCGCGGTCCGGGCGTGCGGGGCGCCCGCTGCCGCTACGCCGTCGGCCACGGTCCCCGGCACGGCGCGGCCGGGCTGCGCGGGGGCCGCGGGGGGTGGGGCGGAGCTGCTGTGGGTCACCATCATGAACACCACCGCGACCGCAATGCCGACGACCGTCTCCAGGGCCCGGTCCCGCAGGAGTACATGGACGGGCGACGGCCTGACGAGTTGGATCATCATGAGCGCGAGGGTCGTGATGAACACCACGCCCACGCTGTAGTTACGGCTGACGGACAACTCGGTCAGCACCTGGAACACGGCGACCAGGATGATCGCTCCTATGCTGTCGAGGCCGAGTTGCAGCAGGAACCCGGCGACCGCGAGCCCGACGAACGTACCGATGATGCGGTGGCCGGCCCGCAGCACCCGGTCGGGGGTGGACAGCGCGGCCATCGGGACCACCGCGGTGACCGCGGCCCAGTACGGGTGGCCCATGCCGGACGCCGTCGAGATCGCCCCCGCCGCTGCCGGCGCGAGCGTGCATCGCATCAGGTGCCCGCCCACCCCGGGGTGCCGCAGCGCGTGGCGCAGCCCGGGCGTGGGGATCGCCCGGCGCTGCGTCAGCCGTTCCGGTCTGTGCAACCCGGCCACGGTGGTGGCCGCGATGGCGAACAGCGCGGCTCCGGCGCAGACGAGGGCTGCCGTCCCGAGCGACCTGGGCGTCGAGGGGACGACGGAACACGCCCCGACCGCGAACGCTTGCAGCAGCGAACCGGGCGGATGCAGCCGGACCGCGTCGGAGAGCACCGTGATCACGCCCGACCACAGCGCCAGGATCGGCACGACGAGCCAGGTCCGGTCCGCCGAGAGCGCGACCGCGAGCCCGATCAGTACCGAAGCGGTGAATGTGGCACCGGCGATCGCCTGTGTCCCGAGCTTGACCCGCTGCACTTCGACCCGGCCGTACAGCGCGGTGAACGAACCGAACGTGGAATACAGCGACAGATCGAGGTGCCCGGTGGCCCACAGCACGGCGAGCGGTACGGAGACCGAGATCCCCACCCGGATCGCGACCAGCCCGTCACCACGGTGGTACGGGCCGACGGCGATCAACCGCCGTGGATGCGGGAGTACCGCCGCGGCGCCCTCGATCATGGATGCCTCCCGTCAACTTTACTTCACTGGTAAATTACTTCCAGTGTTGTCAGGGAGAAGATGAACTGTCAACCGAAGGTGTGGAGGAGGACAATGCCGGGCCGCCACGACCACGACAGCGTCGACGAGATCATTGACCGCTGGCGGGCCAAACGGCCCGAGCTGGACCTTTCGCCGATCGCGATCATCGGCCGGATCGTGCGCGCCGCCCGGCTCGTCGTGCTCGCCAGCGACGAGTACCTCGCCGAGTACGGGCTCAGCCGGGGAGAGTTCGACATCCTCTCGGCACTGCGGCGGTACGACGAACCCCTGACGCCGAGCGCGCTGACCGCCGCGGTACTGGCCTCCCCGGCGGCGACGACCAAGCGGCTGCACTCACTCCAGTCCCGCGGGCTGGTGGAGCGCAGCGTGAATCCGGACGACCGGCGCAGCGCCCTCGTGCGGATCACCGCGGAGGGCACCGCCACCATCGACCTGGTCATGCCCGCACAACTGGCCGTCGAGGCGGAACTGCTGACCACGCTCGACGACGCGGACAACGCCGCGCTGGCCGACGCGCTGCGGCAACTGCTCGCCGCATGGGAACGACAGATCTGACCGCGCGCGTCACCCGCCGCTGCACCGGACGCGCTGGGGCACATCGCTACCGCGGTCAGGCGGTTTTGACGGTGGTACCGGCGGATTCGAGTGCGGTCACCTCGTCGGCGGGTGCGGTGGTGTCGGTGACAAGGGTGTGCAGGAGGGTGGAGGGGCCGATGTGGGCGTAGGCGGTGCGGCCGAGCTTTCCGCCGTCCGCGGCGGCGATGGTGCGGTGGGCGGAGGTGATGCTCGCCTTTTTCACCGCGGCGTCGTCGAGGTCGTAGGCGGTCAGGCCGTCGGCCGCGCTCAGTCCGCAGCAGCCGATGACGGCGGTGTCGAAACGCAGGGCTGCCAGGGAGGCGAGGGTGAGGGGGCCGGTGAGGGCTCCCTCGGCGGCGCGGGGCTGCCCGCCGGGCACCACCAGCGTGGCGGGGCCGGGTGTCTCGCCGAGCAGGTGGATGGCCTGTAGGGACAGAGGCATCACGGTGACCGGCCGCTCGCGCAGGAGGCGGGCGACCTCCAGACACGTGGTGCCGCTGTCCAGCACGACGCTCTCACCGTCGGCGATGAGCGCGGCGACCTCGGCGGCGATCCGGCGCTTGGCGTCGACCGCCTCGTGGGCGCGCAGTGCGAAAGGGGGCTCCTCGCCCCTGAGCAGCAGGGTGCGTGCCCCGCCGCGGACGCGTTCGAGGACGCCCTGGGCGGCCAGGGCGTCGAGGTCGCGCCGGATGGTCATCTCCGAGGCCCCGGTCAGCTCCGCGAGCTCCTGGACCGTGGCGCCGCCGGAGTCCCTGACGGCCTTCGCGATCAGCCCGTGCCGGTCTGCGTTGCTCATACCGGGATTGAACACCACCGGAAAACGAACACGCAAGGTGTTCATTAGTGCGCCTTCCGAAAGCAATTTATGTTCGTTACGGTAGGTGGCGTGAAACCTTCGCTTCGAGCCGCCCGTCTGGCGACCTACATCTACTTCGTTCTGTGCGGCACTCTGATGGGCACCTGGGTGGTGCACATCCCGGCCGTCGAGGAACGCGTGGGCATCAGCCACGCGACGCTGGGCGGCCTGCTCGTGCTGCTCGGACTCGGAGCCTTCACCGGGATGCAGGTGGCCGGGAGCCTCACCGACCGCCTCGGCGCGCGCATCGTGGTGCCCGCGGGCGGTGTGCTGTGCGGCGCGACCCTGGTGCTGCCCGGTCTTGCCCGAGATCCGTGGACCCTGGCAGGCGCACTACTGGTCTTCGGCTTCTGCAACGGCGCCCTGGACGTGAGCATGAACGCCCACGCCGTGCACGTGGAGAAGGCGTACGGTCGGCCCGTCATGTCAGGCTTCCACGCCACGTTCTCCGTCGGCGGTGTCCTCGCCTCGCTCGTCGGAGCGGGTGCCGCGAGCGCGGGCCTGAAACCGGCCGCGAGCATGGCCGCCACGGGAGTCGTGGGCATCGTGATCGCCCTGGCGTCGGCCCGCGCCCTGTTGCCGGCTGCCTCGGTCGCCGCCGTCGCCGCCGGCACCGGCTCCGCGGCGGCGACCGAGGCAGCACCGGCGGTCACGCTCCGCAGCACCAGGCGGCTCGTCCGGCTCCTCGCCGTCCTGGCGCTGATGGTCATGCTGTGCGAGGGCGCGGCCAACGACTGGAGTGCTCTGCACCTGAAGGACGTCCTCGGTGCGCCCGCCGGCACCGCGGCCTTCGCCTACGGCACCTTCGCGGCGGCCATGACCATCGGCCGGCTGCTCGCCGACCGCCTCGTCGCCCGGTTCGGTTCCATGGCGATCCTGCGCCACGGCGCGGCCACGGCCGCCGTCGGCATCACGATCGTGGCTCTCGGCCCTTGGACCTGGGCCGCGTTCGTGGGCTGGGCACTCTTCGGGCTGGGCCTGTCGGGCTGTGTCCCGCAGCTGTTCAGCGCGGCCGGGCACGCCGACCCCGCGGCCGCCGGCGCCAACGTCTCCCGCGTCGCCGGGCTCGGCTACGTCGGTATGCTCGCCGGTCCCGCCGTCATCGGCTGGCTGACCCACTTCGTCCCCCTCAACCACGCCTTCGTCCTGCTGACCCTGATGTGTGTGACCACCGCTGTGGCCGCCGGGATCCTGCGCACCGGATCCGACCCCGACCGCACGCGCCAGGGCGAGATGGCACGCAGCGTCCACTGACCGCTTGTGCGGCACGGCCCTGACACCGTGCCGCACAAGCCCCCGTCTCACAGGCCACCAGGGCCAGGCACGCGATCCTCCGCCAGGGAACCCACCGCTCCCGCCGCCCCGGTGACGACGGGCACCGCGCCTCCTCGGTGACAACCCGCCTGCTTCGGTCGTGCCGCCGAGGCCGTGGCACGTCCGGAGAACCGTGCCCGGTCCGCCGGGCGTCCTTGCCGGGAACGGACCCGGAACGTACAGAAGGCTCGCCCCATGCCCACACAGCACGACCGCACGGAGCCGCCACCGGCCGGCGGGAGCCCGGAACGCGGCGTCACCGCCACCGCGTTCGCCGTCCTGCGGCGGCATCGGGGCACTCTCGCGGGTGCGACGGTACGCGTCGTCGGCCTGTCCGGACTGGCCGGGCTGCTGATGACGGCCGCGATATTCGCGCTCGCCTGGCCCCTCTTCACCCGTATGCGGAACCAACGCACCTGGTACCACCAGATCGAGGACCCCTACCTGCACGACCACACCGACCTGGCACTGGTCGCCCTCTGCACGCTCCCGCTCTTCCTGCTCCTCCTCGGCACCGGCAGCGCGGCCTTGCAGACCGTGTGCTCCCGGACGGTCGCAGCGGGGCTACAAGAACCCCCGCAAGGGGACCGGTCACCTGCCACGGTTCCCGCGCGGCTGCGACCGGTGCTCACCGTGTACACGCTGCGCGGCCTGCTCGTATGGTCCCTGCCGCTGCTGGTCGAAGCCGTGGCGAACAGTCTCACTGGCTACCAACTCGACACCCCGGAGCCCCTGGAACGCGGATCGTGACCCTACACGCTCGTCGCGGCCTCCCCTGCGGCCGCCGTGTTCGTCGCCGTGCTGCTGTGCCTCGGGCTCACCCTCGCCCCGGCCGCCGCGGCCGGTGGCCTCGGCCCCCGCGCGGCCCTGCGTCGTTCCTGGTCGCTGACGTGGACGCGCGCCGGAACGGCCCGCGTCCTCGCCCTCGCGCTGCCGCTGACCGCGCTCACCGCCGGGTTGGTCTGGCTGGTGACGCAGCTCGCCCTGCCGCTGCGCCCCCTCGTACGCACCCTCCTCGAACGGGCCACGGGCAACTTCTTCGCCGCGTATTACGCCGGCATTCTCGCCCCCGTCATCGTCGGCATCCTGGTCACCGCGGCCGTGACCCTCCCCCTCACGTGCACGGCCTTCGCGGCCCTCCACGACCACCTGCGCTCGCCCCGTACCGCTCCGCCACGCACCGGGAACACGGCGGACTCGGCCGTCTGACACACGTGAAGAACCACAGGCCGCGCCAGCCGGTCGGCGGCCGAAGCGTTCGGCGGCGCAGCCTGAGGATCCGTGAACTGCCGCAGACGAGGAGGCAATTGCGCACTCAACGCACGCGCACACGCGATCTCCCGCTCGGCCACGGCCGCGGCCTCATCGGACGTCGGCGTGTGCCGGACGGCCTGGGCCAGTGCTCGGGAACGCACGGCGGTGACCCTGCTCGGGCAGATCTCAACTCGGCTTCCGTGCGTCCGGTGTGCAGCCGCCAGCAGGCGTCGGCGATGGTCTGAGGCTGGGAGTCGTGGCCGCCCTGGCCGATGTAGGCGGCGATCGCCACGTGTGCGGCGTGGACGCCGGTACCGGAGAGCGCGGCATGCACTGCTATGCCTCCTGCGTATGCATGCAGGTCGTGGCGGCCTCGCGGGCCGCGGCGAGGAAGTGGCGGATCAGGCTGGACGGGGTGCCCGCGGTGGGGTCCCAGGCGAGGCGGACCGGGATCGGCGGGGCCCCGGTCAGGGGGAGGAAGCGCAGCGAGGGGTGGTGGATGCGTCGTTCGGCGGCCGTCGGGACGATGCCGATGCCGCGCCCGGCGGCGACCGACTCCAGCCACTCGTCGAAGTTCGCGGTCTCCACGAACTGCCGGGGGCCGCCCCCGTGCGGCCAGGACCAGGGGCCGGTGGTGCCGCTGGCGGTGTTGACGACGAGGGTCCAGTCGCGGGCGTCCCTCCAGTCCAGGCGGTCGGCCGAGGCGCTGGTGCCGGACGACAGGTCGTCGCGGGCACGAACGGCGACGCGGGTCTCGTCGTACAGGTGCAAGATCCGCACACGCGGCTCGACCGGCCGGGTGCCGCGCAGCAGGGCGACGTCGATGCTCCGGCGGTCGAGGGCGGCACAGGGGTCGTCGCAGCGCACCAGCTCGACCCGGGTGCCGGTGTCGCGTTCGAAGCGGGCGATGGTGCGCTGGGCCCAGGGGTCGGGCAGCAGCCAGCTGAAGCCGAGCCGCAGGGCGGATTCGCGGCGCGCGGCGGCGACAGCCGCGTCGAAGGCGGACAGGGTGCGCTCGGCATGGAGGAGGAACTCCCTGCCGGTGTCGGTGAGGTGGACGGTACGGGAGGAGCGGTCCACCAGGCGCACGCCGAGAGCCTTCTCCAGCTGGGCGACGGTGCGGCTGAGGGCCGGCTGGGTGATCAGCAGTTCCTCGGCGGCCCGGGTGAAGGAGCGGTGCCGGGCAACGGCGGCGAAGGCCCGCAGATGCCGCAGCTCGATCCCGGAGGCTCCGGCCGGACCGGGCGCCGTCATCCTCGCCCCGTTCCATACCCATGGCGCATGGATGCAGCGTAACCGGCATTTCCAAGCAGGGCGCGGGCGCTCTAGCGTTGTGCGAAGCCGTCCCGCACGGGACGTCACGAGAGTTGGTGATCATGCCTGAGCTGTCCGCATCACCCGACCGGTGCCGCCGCGGGTCCCGGCCGCAGACCGCCTCGCCGTGGCCGACCGCGCTGCGGGGCGCCGCGGCCCTGGCCGCCGCGATGGGGGTGGGGCGGTTCGCGTACACGCCGATCATGCCGCTGATGCACACCCAGGCCGGGATGTCGGACAGCCTGGGGGCCGCGCTGGCCACCGCCAACTACGTCGGCTACCTGGTCGGCGCCCTGCTCGGGATCGCCGTCCCCGCGCTGCTCCGCTCGGCGGCCGGGCTGCGTGCCGGGCTGCTGGTCCTGGCGGTGAGCCTCGCCCTGATGCCCCTCACCCACGACGGCGCCGCCTGGTGGGCACTGCGGCTGGTGGCGGGCGCGGCCAGCGCCGTCGTATTCATGATCGCGACGAGTGCCATGCTGGCCGGTCTCGCCGCGCACGCCGAGCACATGACCGGCTGGGCCTTCGGCGGGGTCGGCGGGGGAATCGCGCTGTCCGGGCTGGCGGTGGTGGCGGTGCAGCAGGTCGGCTCCTGGCAGGCGGCCTGGTCGGCCTGCGCCGGGCTCACCGCGCTGTTGACCGCTGCCGCCTGGAACCTGGCGTCACGAGGCGCGACCGCCGTGGCCCCCGCCGCCGCGGCGGGGGCCGAACGGCCGCGCACCCAGCGCTGGTTCGCGGCCCTGCTCGCCAGCTACCTACTGGAGGGCATCGGCTACATCATCGCCGGGACCTTCCTGGTCGCCGCCCTCCAGCAGGGTGCGCCCGGCTGGATCGGCAGCGGTGCCTGGATCGTCGTCGGCCTGGCCGCGCTGCCGTCCTGCGCGCTGTGGATGCGCCTGGCCCGGCGCATATCCCGCCCGGTCCTCCTCATGATCGCCCTGTCTCTCCAGGCCGTCGGCATCGCCCTGCCCGCCCTGTACGCCGGCAGTGGCCCCGCGCTCGCCGCCGCCGTCCTGTTCGGCGCCACCTTCATGGGCGTGAGCACGATGGCCCTCGCCATCGGTACCCATCTGCGTATCCCGCGTGCCATCGCCCTGCTCACCACCGGCTACAGCCTCGGCCAGATCCTCGGCCCCCTGCTGGCCGCACCGCTGCTGCGGCACGGATACCACTCCGCGCTCCTGCTCGGCGCCGCCCTGGTGCTCGCGGCCGCCTGCGCCGCGGCCGCCTGCTGCATTCGGTTCCCCCACCACCTCACCCCCCACGCCCGGACCGCCTGAACCCCGGCGGGCTCACGGCGGAGGCCGCGGTGCTGCCCTGGCTCGGACTGCTCATCCCGCAGATCGCCCGGCCGGTCCGTGGCCGGCTCAGCGAACGTCCTCGAACTGTTCGTGTCCCAGCACGCCCAGCAGCCTGATCTTCTCGAACGCTTCGCTGCGCGGCGGTGCGGTCAGCACGAGCAGGGCCTGCGACTGTTCCTCGGTGAACAACACCTGGCAATCCACTTCGATCTCGCCGAGTTCCGGATGGATCAGCACCTTGTGGTCCGTGAAGCGGGCGGCCACCTCGTGCCGTTCCCACAGCCGGGCGAACTCGGCGCTCTTCGCGAGCAGGGCACGGACCAGCTCACCCGCCCGCGACTGCGATCCCATCGTCCCGTGCGCCGCCCGCAGGTTCGCCACCAGCGAGCGGCTCTGCCAATCCCGATCGTGCTCCGGGTAGACGCGTCGCTCGGCGGGATCGGTGAACCAGCGGTAGATCTCGCTGCGGGCGAGCCCGGTGTGCCGGGACCGATCGCCGTACAACGCTTCCGCGAGCCGGTTCTGCACCAGCACTTCCATGAGGGTCGACACGATCAGCGCGGGCGTGTCCGACAGCCGGTCCAGCACGGCGCCTGGCGAGGACGCCCGGTCGACGCGGGCACGGAGGCCGTGTGTGCATCCGACTTCGCCGCCGTCGAGCGCCTCGACGCCTGTGCCGCTCACGAGGCCGCCGTCTTCGCCACAGGGTCATGCCGCACTGGCCGGGCCGACCCGAGACCGCCCCACCACCACACACACTGCCAAAGGAGCACGATCATGTCCGACAACGCCAACATCACGCTCGTCCGTCGTGCGTACGAACCCGGCGCAACCCCCGACGTGACCGCCGAGATCATCGACCCGACATCGTGTGGGACATCCCCGTCGGCTTCCCCTACGGCGGCGTCTACCACGGCTGGGCCGGCGTCCGCAGCGACTTCTTCGGCCGGCTCGCCCCCCACTTCAGCTCCTTCGAAGCGGTGGCCGAGGAGTTCTACGGCGTCGATGACCACGTCTTCGTTTGCGGCCACTACCACGCCGTGTCCAAGTCCGGGCAGCAGTCGGATGCGCGGTTCATCCACCTGTGGACCATTCGCGACGGCAGGCTCACCCACCTGGTACAGACCGCGGACAGTCACGTCGTCCAGCAGGCCATGAGCGCCTGACCACATCCACTTCGGCCGATCACCAGGAGGCCACACCCATGTCAGAGCGGTGACGAATCCGAAACCCACGGATGCCGTGGGCCGCGGGTGAGTCAGAACGCGAACTCGTCCCCGAGAACACGCGGTTGCCGCACATCCCCGCCCACCGCGGGCGCACCGGCTGCCTCGGTCCGGGGCCGCTGCCTGGGCACGGCACCCCACCACTACGGCTTCCACCTCTTCCACCGGTGACAAGGGGGAATCTCCCGGCGAAGCGGCGGAAGACCGGCGCGTCCACCCAGGCGGTGGAGCGCACCTACGACTGCTTCTTGGCGCGGAGTTCGTACTCCTCACGGGCGGCGAGGACTTCATCCGTGTGCTGCACCGACCATTCCGTGAGTGCTCGAAGGGGTTCCCGCAGCGTCTGGCCGAGCGGAGAAAGGCCGTACTCCACGCGGGCCGGTATCTCCGGGTACACGGTCCGCCGGACCAGTCCGTCGCGTTCCAGGATGCGCAGTGTCTGGGTGAGCATCTTCTCGCTCACCCCGGCCAGCCGCTGCCGCAGCTGGGTGAACCGGCACGCCCCGTGCCTGCCGAGTTCGCCTATCACCAGAACCGCCCATTTGCTGCCGATCTGGTCGAGCAGGTCACGCGACGGGCAGCCACGCGCGTACGGGTCCCATGACGCTATGGGCTCTGTCACATCCTCAGCTGTCGCCAAGTCGCTCACCTCAATGCTTTCCTGCACGTTGCCACCTTACCGCCAAGTGGCTGCTTACCAATGGAGAGCATGCAGGTCATTGTTGCTTTGCCATGCCACGGGAGGTCCGTGGCGGGAAGGAGCAACCTCATGTCGATCGTGGTCACCGGAGCCTCCGGCCAGTTGGGCAGGCTCACCGTCGAAGCACTGCTGCGGCGCGGGGTGCCGGCCTCGGACATCGTCGCGACCGGCCGGGACACCACCAGGATCGAGGAGTTCGCCGACCGCGGTGTCGTGGTGCGCCGGGCCGACTTCGCGGACCCGGACAGTCTCGCGGCGGCCTTCGCGGGCGCGGACAGGTTGCTGCTCGTATCCACCACGACCGTGGACGAGCGGGTCGCCAACCACTGCCGTGCCATCGACGCCGCGGCGGCGGCAGGTGTGTCGCTGGTGGCGTACACGAGCATGTCGCACGCGGACACGGCCACCACCGTCCTCGCCGCCACCCACCGCGCCACCGAGGAACTTCTGCGGCAGCGCGGAGTACCCGGCGTGCTGCTGCGCAACAGCTGGTACCTGGAGAACTACACCGGCCAATTGCCGCTGGTGCTGCGGAACGGCGCCGTCGTCGGGTCCGCCGGCCAGGGCAGGATCAGCGCCGCGACCCGTGCCGATTACGCCGAGGCCGCCGCGGTCGTGCTGACCACCGAAGGCCATGCCGGCAAGGTGTACGAACTGGGTGGCGACGAGGCGTTCACCCTCACCGGCCTCGCCGCGGCGATCTCGGCCGCCACCGGCAGGCAGATCACCTACACCGACCTCCCGGCGGACGAACTCGTCCGCGTGCTGACCGGTGCGGACCTGCCTGCCGAGTTGGCGGAGGTTCTCGCCGACGCCGACCTCGGCATGAGCCGCGACGAGTTGCTGACGACCTCCGGTGACCTGCACCGCCTGCTCGGACGTCCAGCCACGTCCCTGGCCGACGCAATCGCTGACGCACTGCACCGAGAGCCGGCCGCCGCAGACCACGCCGGCTGATCGCGGAGTTCTCCTGGCCACGCTCGCTCTTCCCGCAACCGCCGCGCCGGCCCATGGCCGCGAGGACAACGGCTGCACGATCAAGATCAACGGCAGCCAGGTCTTCCCAAGGTGAGGGACGGGGAGCGGGCGCCGGGGCCGAGCAGTTGCGGTAACGCCTGCGGCCCCTCCATGTCATCGCGGCCCGGCGGGGATTCAACGAGCCCGCACCCTTCAGCCGGGTCTTCCACAGCGCCTACGGCATGGCACCCAGGGACTACCGCCACTACGCCCATCACGGCTGAGTGCAGGAATCGACAAGCACTGTGCGGTGAAAGTCAACGACGCTTGTTGCCGCCGTCGGCATCCTCGTGACCGCACCGCTATTGGGTGAGTCCACAAGGAACAGAGGGGGAGCCGTGAGCAGGCCGAGCACCACGGCACGCACACCATGGCGCGCCGCGAAGGTACGGCTGATCGGGTCGACGGCCGTGGCGGCTGGGGTCATGACGCCCGCGTACGCCGACCCTGCGAACGCCGAACCCGCCGCTGCCGAGGCGCTGCTGAAGCCGGTCCCCAACCAGGCGTAACGATCAGCCAGACGGTGTCCGGCCGTCTCCTTCATGAATCAGGAGTGATCATGCGAACTGCACGTTGGGCAGTCTCCGCCGGTGGTGCCGCAACCGGTCTGGCCTTGATACTGCTCGCCGCAGCTCCGGCGAGTGCCTACGCGGACCACACCGTCTACTCGGAGCGGTCGGCGAAAGGCGGGTACGGCACCTCGAACGCCTACCTGACCGGTGAGTACTTCTGGCTCAGGGTCTGCGACAGGGGGACAGCGGACGGTTACCGCGCCGTCGGCCGCTTGTCCAAAGACGGAACTTCCTGGAGCGTGACGCGACACGCCGCGGGCGGAAGCGGTTCCTGTGTCGGCGGCACAGAAGACGGCGCGACCAGCGGCTTCCTGCCCCAGCCGTTCCGCGGTAACTACACACTGACGGTTTGTCTGCGCAACACCGCGAGCGGTGCGGACTTCAACTGCAACGACACGGCGTTCTACTACGACGGCTCGGCCTGAGCGCTGTCCGATGGTCCGGAGCGGGGCTGGATCAGCGGCACGGTCGAGGCCGAGCAGGCCCGAGTCGCTCAGAGCGTCGAGCGGCACCTGATGCTCGACGCCGATCGGCCGGGGCCGGTCTCAGCGCCGACCCTGCTTCCCAGGATCGGTGTACGAGTATCGGTGTACGAGTGGGGCGCGTCGGCGGCTCCTGGGACGTCCTTGTGGTCGAGGGGTGTCCCCCGCTCGCCCCGCCCGGTGCCCGGACTGCCGGAAATCGGAGTCGCCGAAGGACACGCAAACCGGATGAAAACACTCAAGCGGGCCATGTGCGACCAAATCTCGTTCGAACTCCTCCGGGTCCGGATCCTCATCCAGCCGTGAGCTTCACGGAACTGCGGACAGAGTCGATTTCAAGAATCGCCCTCACCTGCACTGCCGTCTCCCCTGGTGCGCTGTGATGCGACGACGTCACTCGGCCGAGCGGGAATTTTGCAGTTTTTCATCCGTATTTACTGCAATTGGTGTACATAGAGGCGCGGTCGACCTGCGGGTATCGCCCGGCGTGACGGCAGGCGGCGCTCTGGGCGTCAGGAGTCCGGACTTGCCAGCCTCTTGGTGTCCGAAATGACGGTTCTTTCGGGTGGTCACAATGCATGGAAACGGTGCTAACTCTCTTAAAACGCCCTCTTGCTGTCCCGTAACAATATGACGAGCGACCTGGTGACGACCATCACAAAGCACTTGTCATTGCTACCAGCGGGATGAAATATCCCAGCAAGTCGTCGCCGGGCCGGAGCCTACGACGCCGCGCGACACCGCCCGTCGAATGCCGGCAGCGTCACCGGTCCTGTGGATGAACCGTATGGCCGCGCGACGAGCCAAGTGGCTCGCTCGTCGGCAACTCGCCGCCCCTGCGGCGTGTTCGTGTCACGTAGGTCGGCAGCACGACGTCTTCCGGACGGCACTGCCACCACCAGTCCCCGTAGACCGTCCGCACGGACGGTCCCCTCTCAACTGACCTCAGTTCCACATCTCGCAGGGAGACCGGTCATCGTTATGCGAATAGGCAGCGCAGGCACTACAAGACGCACCCCGGCCGCATTCGCGGCAGCAGGGCTGGTTCTCGCGGCGACAGCTCTTTCCCCGGTGGCCTCCGCCGCCACCGCGATGCCGACTGTGCGGTTCGACTCCAGGGCCCAGTACCAGTCAGGCGACTCGAACTGGGGCGGCTACGTGGCCCAGGGCAGCTTCACCAAGATCACCGGCTCGTGGACCGAGCCGCACGTCGTCTGCCGTTCCAACAACGACAAGTTCGCCCCCTGGGTCGGGCTGGACGGCTGGGGCTCACGCACGGTGGAGCAGGCTGGGGTGCAGACCGACTGCTCCAGCGGTTCCCCGGTGAGAACCGCTTGGTACGAGATGTTTCCGTCCCCACCGGTGTACTGGCAGGATCCGGTCTCCGAGGGGGACAGCATGACCGCGTCGGTCACCTCCGATGGCGCGGGTGGCTACACGCTGGCCCTGACCGACAACACCAAGGGCTGGACCGAGAGCGTCAAAAAGACGGTTCAGGCGAATAATGTCAGCGCGGAGGCGATCATCGAGTCGCCCAACCAGGCATATCCGGAAATCGATAGCGTGCGTTTCACCCAAGTCGCCGTGGATGGAAAGTCAATGGACGCCATGGCGCCGCAGGCACTGACCAGTGGCGGCTACACGCCGGGGCCGCTGCACAATGGCTCGTTCACCATGCAGCCGGGTAACCCGCAGGCGGGCAACTCTCAGCCGGGTAACTCTCAGCCGGGTAACCCGCAGGCGGGTAACTCTCAGCCGGGTAACCCCTATCCGCAGCCGGGCAACGCGTACCCGCAGCCGGGCAACGCGTACCCGCAGCCGGGCAACGCGTACCCGCAGCCGGGCAATGCGTATCCTCGGCCGGGTAACCCGTATCCGCAGCCGGGCAATGCGTATCCTCGGCCGGGTAACCCGTATCCGCAGCCGGGCAATGCGTATCCTCAGCCGGGTAACCCGTACGCCCCCCGGTACTGACCTTGCTTGCCCAGCCCGCTCTCACCTGAGGATGTTCATCCACCGACCGCGGTCGGCGCCATGGACTCCGACGCGTACCCGGGGGAGCGGGCCCTGTCCCCGTGCGTGATCACGCCGCACACCTTACGCGCGCTCGGCGGCCGGTCACGCCATTTGTAGGAACCACGACTCGGACACACCCAGCGCCCGGCAGGCGGTGCGGTGCGGTGCGGAATACCGTCCTCGGCCCTGATGGCGCGATACATCCCTCCAGCCTTTGAGTCAGGACACCGGCTGTCAGAGCGACACGGCCCAGTTCACGCCAGGGGACAGCGACCTTGCGTCAGGCGCACGGGTGGTCTTTGCTCGTGAAGTCCGTGTCGAGGGGCTCGAACGTGGCGTCGGCGAGATCCATGCTGAAGGTCTGGCGGGACTGGGGGTCCCAGAGCCAGATGCGGTCGGCGTCGGGACCGAACGTGAGCACCGGGTGGGTGAGGGGCACGGTGCCCCCGTAGGAGGCACCGGGAAAGCCGCGTTCGGGGTGGGTCACGGGTGTGACGGGCCGGACGCAGACCAGGACAGGGCGCAGGCCGTAGTAGGGCGGAGGCTCCTGGAAGCGGGCCGCGGCGTTCTCGGCCGTGGCCGAGGCGCCGGCGCGGAGGTAGAACGGCATCACGACGAGGACCAGGCCGACGAAGAGGCCGGCACCCGCCGCGAAGGCGGCGTTGCCCAGATCCTGGGCGTCGGGATGCGCATGGAACCGCCGGTTCCAGCCGTACGCCGCGACCCCGAACGCCACGCAGTAGAGCACCCCCGCCACCGGCAGTGCTCCTGCCCACAGGCGGTCGATCGTGCCCGCGTGCACCGAGTCGGACGGTATGCCGAACGAGCTGATGTAGCGGTCCTGGACCAGCCCGCCGAGCCAGGTCACGAACGGCAGCAGGACCGGCGAAGCCAGAGGCAGGGCCCACAGGGCGGCCCGCCGCGCAGGGGAGTCCCGCAGCGCGTGGCGAAGACCCGCAATCAGCCAGGGCAGACCGAACAGCACGGTCGCCGACCATCCGAAGGGCTGCCAGCCGGTGTGCGGCGCAATGGCCAGGACGGCAGCCGAAAAGGCCACCGCATTCCCGAGGTTGACCAGCAGGAGGTTGGCCCTGACATCGGTGGACGGCGTGTCGGCGGGATCGAGGTCGACGGCCGAGGCGTGCACGTGACCGGCCAGCTCCCGGGCGCGCAGGTCGGCGAGTGCGCCTGCCCGGCCGCGGGGTTCGACAGCCCGGACCACGCGGCCGGGCCGTGGGACGCCGGGAGCGGGACGCACCCGCCAGGCCGTGTACCGCTCCGGTTCGTGCTCCAGGAGGACGGCGTCCCGAGCCCACATGTTCAGCGAGGCCGCCACCGCGAGCCGGTCGACCAGGCCGAGCGCCCGCTCGACAGCACCTTCCCGCGCCCCGGTCAGCCGGACCTCCACCACGCGGGCGACGCGCTCGGGCGGGCAGCCGGCCCGTTCGGGTTCCTCCGCGGGGCGCACCGGCCACCCGCGGTCGGCGAACAACTCCTCGGCCAGAGCTGTCTCGTTAGGGTCGTCGGCGATCTCGACCAGGATCACCACGCGACGGTCGAACGGGAGGCTGGAGCCGGCCCGTAAGCCCTCTCTCGCGGTGAATCGGGACCCGCCGCGGGAGAAGCCCTCGGCGATCCCTCCGAAGGCGTCTCGGGAGTTGCGACCGGTCGGCGACTGCATAGCGCCCACCTTGGAGGAAGGGAACCGCCTGCGGCAAGCTCGTCGCCGGCTCCGCCCTGACGCCTGCCGATTCCGTACCGTCCGCACCGGGTGCCACCGCAAGCCGTCCCCCGCGAAGTCTCGGGACTTCGGGGCCGGACGCTGCCGAGAAGGAGGTTCCTGATTCCTTTCCCCCGGCGGGCGGGGCCGCGTAGCCTAACCGTAGGGAGGAGCCTACTTCCGCGACTGTTGCCTGTAGCGGGTTCAGGTGGTTCATGTCAGGCCATGGTGAGTGTGAAGACTTTTGAGTAAACGTCTTGACTGGCCCATTTTGTTCGACGAGCCGACGCGTCCCGGTGATCCCATCGCCGTACTGCGGAGCGGCCGTCCCAAGAGCGAGCGGACCGAGGCTCTGCGACGGCTCGCCTCCGCGGCCAGGAACGGCAATCCCCCGGATATCAACCGATTCGCCGCTGGTCTGCTGTGGAACGGGGACCCTTACGACGCGGTGCGGGTGTGGCGTGTCCTGCTGGCCCAGCAACCGGACATGCTCATCGCGCGTCTCAATCTGGCCACCTGCCATCTGGTCACCGGTCTGCGCGCCGAGTGCGCACGCGTACTACGGGCCTGCCGCGACAGCGCGAACCCTGGTACTCCCGAGCGGCGCGTGGCTGAGCAGCGCATCGCAGAGCTGGAGGGTGAGGCGGGACAGACGCGGCTGCTGGAGCTGAGAGCCGCCGCCCTCCAGGAGCGCGCCGAGCTTGGACTGGCGACCCCCTTCGACCACCAGGACCTGGCCCTGACGATGTACGGGCTGGCTCGCCTGCCAGGGGGTGAAGTCACGGGCGACGATGTCCTCGACGCGGCACGAAGGGCGTGCCGTGCGGCGACCGGCGATCCGGCAGCCCTGGAGATCCTGGTACTCGGGCTGCTCGCGGGGGATGGACCGGAGACGGAGCTGAACGGCACGCTGCGAAAACTTGAGGATGCGGCCCCTCATTCGAAGGTACTGACGGTTGTCCGCGACATGAGGACGGCTCGTGGGGACAGCGCCGAGGTGCGTGCTCGCGCCGACCGGACGCGACAGTCGGCGCGCGGGGCGTCAGCCGGCGACAGCGACGCCCAGTGGGCGCAGTTGGTCTGGAGGAACATCTCACCCTTGGGTGACGGGCGGCGCCCGTCGGACCGTGAGCAGAACGCGTCCGACGGCCGCAGTGCGGACGAGGGAACCGGCACCGCACCGAGCCGCGCCTTGCGGGGGCTGGCCGCGGACCTGATGGCCACCGACTCGGTGGAGCGGGCCGAAGGATTGCTCACCCAGGGGGCGGGTCACTTCGATCCGCACGCGCTGCTGGGTGAACTCACCCGCGTGCGGGAAGAGCTCCTCTCCCGCGGACGCCCCGCTGAGGCCGCGGTCGCGGACTTCCACCACGGGACAGTCGAACGCCTGCGTCTGTCGCTGACCGGCCCCCGCAACGTACGCAACCACATCGTGGAATCCGGTCTCTGGGACTCGGCACCCGATTTCCTGCGCTCGTTCGACACGGTCCGCCAGGCATCGGAGCGCGAGGCGTTGACCCGGCTGCGGCGCGGCGATCTCGACACCGCACTGGTCCTGCTGCACAACGCTGCGATGATCCCGCCGTTCGCTCCGGAGGAACGCGTACGATCCGCGGGACTCCGGTTGCACCTGGCCGGCGAGCTGAGGGACGCGGGGCGGGCCGTAGAGGCCCTTGCGCTGCTCAACGCCGAGACACTGGGGCCGGATACGGGCGGTCCCCTGGCGGGCGATTCTCGCACCCAGCTCTTGCGCAGCCGGTACCACTTCCTGCGTGGGCTCCTTTGCGACGACTGCGGAGCATACGAACAGGCCAGGTATTCCTTCCGGGAAGCGATGGACGCGGCTTCCTCCGGTGGGGACCGCGAAGGCAAGTACCAGGCCCATTCCGCTCTCGCCTTCTCCTACCTGAAGGCCGGCCGCGCCAGGGAGGGTGTGCGCGAATTCCGCCGAGTGTTGGCCAATACAGAGGCCAACGGAGGCCGTCTCCCTCCGGTCCTCAACAACCTCGGTAGCGCCTACCGGGACGCCGGCGAGATCAGGGCGGCGCGCAGTTGCTTCACCCGGGCACGGGAGCTGGCGGAGGAAGAGGGCGCCGAGGGGATCAGTATGGCGACCGCCCTGCTCGGCATCGGCGACCTGGCTCGGGACGAGGGAAACGAGGAGGAGGCCGGCGAGGCGTACTTCCAGGCCATGATGAAGTGTCTGAGCCCAGCCGGCGGAGTCCTCGAACTGACGCTGGCTGCGGTAGTAACCAGGTTCAAAGACATGGGCGAACTCGGCGACCTGCTCATGGAGACGGCGGAGCTGCTTCACAGCGCGCGAGGCGGCACGTTCGATTCATGGGAGGCACGCGCCATGTTCCGGACGGCGCAGGCATCCCGGAATCAACGGGCCGGCCGGCACGCCGAGGCCGTTGCAAGCCTGCGCGCCCTGCACACATCGGCCACAAGACAACCCTCGGGCACGCAGATACAGATCGTGACGACCGGATATCTGGCACGCGCACTGACGCGCTGGGGTGCCGAGCGGCCCGAGGCCCTGCAAGAAGCCTTCGACGTGTTGGGGGAGGCCCGCGGCCGATTGCTGACGATTCTGTCGGACGGGGCCGTCCAGGACAGGCCCGCGCTGGTGGCACTGCACCACTCAGTTTACGAGCACCTGATCGAACTGCTGGTGGACCACGGATCCGCGGTGCGCCCGCCGACCGGCGAGCCCAGGCTGGAACTGGCCTTCGACCTGCACGAGGAGTACAAGACGTGGACCAGCGGCGCGGGCCGCCAGCCCATCACGCCCGCCCGTTTCGCGGCCCTGAGGAACTGGCTGCGCGCCCACCATGACGCCGCCGACTGCGCCTTCGTGTCGTATTTCTGTGGCAGTGGCGACATGACCGCATTCTCCTACGTCCCACAGACGGACCGGCTCACAGCCGTCCGCACGCCGCTGGACCTTGACGTCTTGCGGCAGGCAGCCGAGCGGCTGCGACGCACTTTCGACGGCGACCCGGATGCTTTCCCGCCGCAGGGACAGCTCCCGCCGCAGCGGCCCTGGAAGCGCAGCCTCGCCTTCTTCGACGAGTTGGCCCCCGCGCTGCTCGCCGTACTGCCCCACGTAACCGGCCGCGATCTCCTGTGCATTGCGGCCGACGGACCGCTGCACGACCTGCCACTGCATGCCCTGCCCGTACCCGGCGACGACGGCCTTCCCCTCGCCCACCGGCACGCCGTCGTCCAGGTCGGCAACGCCACGACCCTGCTCATGCTGGGCGGCCTACCGCCTGCCCGGGGCAGCTCCACGGTGTACGTCGGCGCGGTTGCCGCACACGAGGACGGGGAGCCCGGACGACTGGAGCGGGACGCGGAGATCGTCTCCGCCGGCGGCTGGCACGTCACCGGTACGACCGGAGTCGAAGCAACTCCCGACGTGGTGGCGTCGGAGTTGCGTGCCGCGTCCGTGGCGCATCTGACAGCGCACGGTTGGTTCGACACGGCCGAGCCGATGGACTCGGGCGTCCTCCTGGCGTACGGCGGACAGCGGCCGCCCAGGGAGCCGTACACCGTCGACATCAGGACCAGGCTCGACCATCTGCTGACGGCCCGCCGGTTGGCCGGCGAGGGACTGCGCTTGGACCTGATGACGCTGCGGGCCTGTTCGACCGCGCGCCGGGACCCGTACAGCACGGGCCACATGGAGGGCATCGTGCAAGCACTGCTGCACTCCGGCGTGCGCACCGTCGTCGCGACGCTCTGGAACGTCGACGACACCAGTTCACGCAGGCTTTTCACCGACTTCTACCGCCATCTCCTGGGCGAGGGTGACGCCTTGCCCGAGCAGCCGCCGTGGCGGGCGTTCTGGGACGCTCAGCGCGCCATGCTGCGGCAGCCCGCTGGGCCCTGGGAGTCCCACCCGTTCCACTGGGCCGCTGTGGCCCTATTCGGTCTTTGGAGGCACACATGACCAGATCCGTGGTCGCCGCACTCGACGAAAAGTCGCTGGTCCTGGCCTTGCAGGAAGTGACCGAGGATCTCACGGCCGACGGCCCGCCCCATGCCTTGCCGATGGACCAGGACGAGGCATGGGAGCTGCTGATCGCGGTGCTCCGAGCGGGCGGGTACAGCGGTGCCGAGTTGGCCGAACTCGATCGGCCCGGTCAGTACGCGGCCGCCCGTCGAGTCCTCGCGGAACTCGTGGAGGACCCCGCCACCCGCGATGCGGCCGGACCGGTGCTTGCGGACCCGCCGTCCGACACCCGGCTGGGCGCCGACCTGGTGGGGCCCGCGCTTGCCGCCGTGGCCGGCACCGTGGCCTGGTTGCAGACCAAGGTCGACGTACGGATCAAGCGCAAGGACGGCAAGACGGAGTTCGAGTTCCGCGTGGTGAAGGAGTCCGCACCAGCCGGGCTCCTGAAGGAACTGGCAGCTGTGGTGATGCGGCTGTGGAACGGCCCGCCTCAGCAGTGATGGTGGGTCGCCCACTCCATCAATTGATTCGGTCACCCCAGGCCGCAGTTCTGCGCCAACGTCTCGGCCACCATGGGGTGAACCTGCCACTCGGCATGCACATCGCTCGGCGGAGGCTCTCGGGTTCGGTCAGCAACCCGACACGTCCAGTCCCGCGAGGATCGGGGAGCTGAGCACCCGTTGCCCACGACTGGCGCAGTCGTTTGCCTGACTGAAGGGCACACGCGGGGAAGGCCGTCATGCGTCTCTGCTGCCGCGCTGCGCCTTTCCAGTGCCGTAACAGGAAGCGATCCTGGCCTCCAGGACCAGTCAATCAAGGCGAACCCTCATGACCGCGAGCAGCACCGATGACAACTCCGACCCGGCCGCCGACCCTTCACCGCAACCCCCTGCGAGAAAGTGGCTCAGCGGCCCGGCAGCGCTGGCGTATGCGGTTGCCGTTGTCGGCGCGGTGGTGGCCGCCGTGGTGACTCCGCTCGGGGATCACGTGGTGAAGTCGTTCTTCGAGGAGCCGACCTGTCCGGGAGAGGCGTGCGAGGGCAAGAACCCGCAGAACCAGGGCTGCGGTGAGGATGCCCGCACCTTCAAACCTGCGGTGCACAACCCGGCCCTTCTCCAGATCCGCTACAGCGAGGACTGCAAGGCGGTGTGGGCGAGGATCGAGCACGGCCGCCCCGGGGACCTGGTCACGGTGAAGGTGTCCGGCGGCACCACGCGAGGTGCCGAGGTGGAGTACGGCGACGACCAGTTCACGAGCATGGCCGCTGTTCCGGACGGGGATTTCCAGGTCACGGCCTGTGTGGTCCCCAAGCAGGGTGGTGGCGGCACATTCGAGCGGTACTGCCTCCAGGCGACCGAGGCCACCGCCTGGCGCTGACGGCTCAGGCCGGAGATGAGGGACACGGATGCCGGATCCGCGGCCGGATGCGCAGTCAAGGACTTCCGCGATGAGGTAGTCCTGGCCACCAAGTTCGGCTACGACATGACTGCCGACCCCCTCGGCATCGCCGTCGACAGCCGGCCGGAGACCATCCGCCAGGTCGCGGACAACAGCCTGCGCTACCTCGGCACCGACCACATCGACGTCTTCTACCAGCACCGGGTCGACCCGGAGGTGCCGATCGAGGAGGTGGCCGGGACCGTCAAGGAACTCATCGAAGCGGGCAAGGTGAAGTACTCCGGCCTGAGCGAGGCCGGGCCGCAGACCATCCGCCGCGCGCATGCCGTTCAGCCGGTTTCCGTCCTGCAGACCGAGTACAGCCTCTTCGAGCGGGACGTCGAGCAGCTCTTCCCTGTCCTCGACGAACTCGGCATCGGTTTCGTCGCCTACTCGCCGCTCGGCCGCGGCTTCATCACGGGCACCGCCAAGGCCGCCGGCCAGTACGACCGGACCGACGTGCGGAACTTTGACCCGCGCTGGCAGCCGGGCAACTTCGAGAAGAACCTCGATGCCGTCGAGCGGCTCAAGGATCTGGCCGCGACCAAGGGATGCACCGTCTCCCAGCTCGCCCTGGCCTGGCTGCTCGCCCGCGGCGAGCACATCGTGCCGATCCCGGGCACGCGCAGTCCCGAGCGCATCGAGGAGAACGCTGGTGCCGCTGACGTATCCCTGAGCGAGGCGGACCTCGCCGTCATCCACGACATCCTGCCGACCGGCGGCTTCGGCAGCCGTTACGTCGAGCAGGCCATGCCCACCTGGGACTGATCCCCCGGCAGGCTGTCGGGCCGGACTGTCCAGCGGGCCGGCCCGACACGGCTCCTCATCTTCCTCACCGTGCTGGGCGCTGCGGCTGTCGGCACGGGTCTCGGGGAGCGGTCACGAGAACTCCGATGGTCACTTCGCAACACCGCTCAATCGGCCGGAGCCATGTCCCTGGTCATGACCTCTGTCATCCAACTGAAGGAGCCGGCCTTGAGCCGCACCATCACCACCCTGACGCAGTACTCCCTCGCCTCGGCCCAACGCGCGGCACCGCGCGTGGAGAGCACCGAATGGGTGCCCGCCCTTGTTCCTGGCGGCGTGCATGAGTCCCTCATCGCCGCCGGTCGCATTGCACACCCCTACCGGGACGACAACGAGACGTTGATTCGCTGGATGGAGGAGCGGGACTGGTGGTACCGCGGCGAATTCGCCGGTCCCGTCGACCTCGGTCCGGACGAGCGGCTGCGGCTCACCTTCCTCGGCCTCGACACCATCGTGGAAGTGTGGCTCAACGGCGAACTGCTCGGTGCTCACGAGAACATGTTCCGCCCCGCCGTCTTCGACATCACCGAGCGGGTCCAGGCCCGCAACGACCTGCTGCTGCGTTTTTCCCCGCCCCTGGCCGGGCTTGAGGTGCCGCCGAACGTCATCGACATGTTCAGCAGGCGCGGACAGTTCCCCGACAACCGGCTCTACTTCGCCGAGATCAAGGACATCCCATTCGGCACCAGCACGCTGGACAGTGAGGTCGCGCTGATGGCGCCCGGGGTCGCCGAGGTGACGGTGACAGCCCACGGCCACGCCTACTTCGTGCACATCCCGAGCCCCATGCCCGGCCTGCGCTTCAGCGACCATTACCTCGACCTCCGCGACGGCCACAGTGCCGCCATCCGAGTGACCGGACTTCCGGAGGGCTTTGACCCGAAGCAGCTCGAAGTGCGCGGCTACGCAGGGGCGCCTGTCGCCCCGTGACCAGTGCCGGCCGGCCCGGCCGGTCCACGAACGCCCCGCTCCGCGAATGTCGGTGACTCGACTCCGGCTCGCCGGGAGTTGACATGGAGTGCGCTCCAACTGATGGAATCCTCGCCACGACCACGGACTGAGGGGGCTGGCCATGCGTTACCGGGTGCTCGGCGGGACCGGCATCGAAGTGAGTGCGTACTGCCTCGGAACCATGATGTTCGGCGCTGTCGGCAATCCTGATCACGACGACTGCGTCCGCATCATCCACGCCGCGCTCGACCGAGGGATCAACTTCGTCGACACGGCCGACATGTACTCGGCGGGTGAGTCCGAGGAAATCGTCGGCAAGGCGCTCCGGGACCGCCGCGACGGGGTGGTGCTTGCCACCAAGGTCCACTTCCGCATGGGCGAGGGCCCCAACCGCAGCGGCAACTCACGCCGCTGGATCATCAAGGAGGTCGAAGAGAGCCTCAGGCGCCTGCGGACGGACTGGATCGACATCTATCAGGTCCACCGCCCCGACCACACAACGGACGTCGAGGAGACGCTCTCCGCCCTGAGCGACCTCGTCCACCAGGGCAAGATCCGCGCCTTCGGCTGCTCCACCTTCCCGGCCGAGGAGATCGTCGAGGCGCACCATGTCTCCGAGCGCCGGGCCCTACTGCGCTTCAGGACGGAGCAGCCGCCGTACTCGCTGCTTGCCCGGGGGGTGGAGACGTCCGTGCTCCCGGTCTGCCAACGTTACGGGATGGGCGTGCTGACGTGGAGTCCGCTCGCCTCGGGCTTCCTGTCCGGGGCATACCGCAAGGGTCGGCCCATCGACCTGTCCACAGGCCGTGCGGCACTCACCCCGGCGCGCTTCGATCCGTCGATCCCCGAGAACGTCGCCAAGCTGGAAACGGTGGAAAAGCTCGCGCTGCTCGCGGACAGCGTCGGCTGCTCGCTCCCGCAACTCGCCGTGGCCTTTCCCCTCGCACACCCCGCGGTGACCTCGGTCATCATCGGCCCACGGACCATGGACCAGTTGGAAGGCACACTGAAGGGCGGCGCACTCACCCTGGACGACGACACGCTCGACGAGATCGACGGCATCGTGCCGCCCGGATCCAACCAGTACCACCCCGACGGGGCCTGGCGCGCCCCCGCGCTCGTCGACGTCGCCCGGCGCCGCCGGCCTCTCGCGGAGCGTGCAGCGGGCTGACCTCCGGCCCAGCCGGCAACAGGCGGGCTTCGGCCGCTCGGTACAGCGCTTCAAAAGCGACTACGCCGCCCCATCACAGAGGACACCGCGATCGACCACAAGGGTGATGCGCGGACCGGCGGGTTCGCTTCGCCGGAACCACAGTCAGTACCGGGCGACCATCGGGCCGACCGGTCCCGGCAGGACATCGTTCGGGAACGTCCGGCGGTTTGCCTCCGTTGCCGCCGGGGATACGAACAGGGCCGCGCCGGCGGGCCGGGTGACCGACGGGCGACGGCGTTGCGCACGTGGTCCGGTTCTGGGTGCCCGGTCCGTCGGTCGCGCAGGGGGCGGACTGCTTCGTCGAGGTGGTCGCGGAGCCACTGCGAGGCGGGGTCGTTGTCGACGCGACGGTGCCAGCGGACTTCCACACGGACCGTGGGAAGCTCGACAGGCACCTCGTGCCAGCGCAGTGGGATGCGGCGGTCGACCAGATGTTGTGCCATGACCCGAGGGACCAGGCAGATGACATCGTCCTCAAGAGAGGTCAACGCGCCCACCGCGTAGGACGGTACGACCGCGGCGACGCGGCGGGAACGTCCGAGTGCTTCGAGCGCTTCGTCCAGCGGACCTCGGGCGATGCCGCGCCGCGAGGCGGAGATGTGCGGCGAGGCGCACAGGTCGTCCACCGTCAGGGCCTCGGCCCGGCCCAGCGCGGAATCGGCTGCGACCACGGCGACGAACCGGTCGTCGAACAGGGGCCGGGCCAGGACGTCCGGTGGCGGCGGCCCCTGGTACAGCGTGCTCACCGGTCGTCACCCCACCGACCGCAAACGCGGGGTCGGGATCTACGGCAAGTACGTCACCGGCGGCGGCTACACCGGCACCATCCGCTCGCACGAGGCCGGCGGCCCGAGCCGCAACGTCACCCTCAAGGACTTCGCCATCATGGGCGAGATCACGGAGCGGGTGGACGGAGATCAGGTCAACGCGATCGGCGGCGCCATGACCGACTCGGTCGTGGACAACGTCTGGATGCAGCACACCAAGGTCGGGGCCTGGATGGACGGTCCGATGGACAACTTCGTCATCAAGAACAGCCGCATCCTCGACCAGACCGCCGACGGCGTGAACTTCCACACCGGCGTTACCAACTCCCGGGTCACCAACACCTTCGTCCGCAACTCCGGGGACGACGGCCTGGCGATGTGGGCCGACCGAGTGCCGAACGTCAACAACTCCTTCGACCACAACACCGTGGTCGCGCCGATCCTGGCCAACAACATCGTCACCTACGGCGGCAAGGACATCAGTATCACCGACAACGTCGTCAGCGACACCCTCACCAACGGAGGCGGCATCCACGTCGCCAACCGCTACTCCAACGTGAACTCCAATTACGGCACCGCGCTGGCCGGCACCCACACCATTGCGCGCAACACGCTGCTGCGCGCCGGGAACGCCGACTACAACTGGGTCTTCGGGATCGGCGCCATGTGGTTCGACGGGGCGAACGAGCCGATCAACGCCACGATCAACGTCACCGACACCGACATCCTGGACAGCTCCTACGCCGCGGTCCAGTTCATCCAGGGCAACAACAAGACCGTCAACTTCAACAACGTGAAGATAGACGGCACCGGCACCTACATGCTCCAGGTGCAGTCCGGGGCCACCGCGACGTTCACCAACGTCCGCGTGGACCACATCGGTGCGGGCATCTCCATCCACAGCTGCGTAGGCGGGAGCTGGGTGCCGCAGCTCATCGAAGCCGGCAACACCGGCTGGAGCCTCAACTCCACGGTGTGTACCGGGAACTGGCCGGCCCCGAACTACATCTACCCCGATGGCGGCGCCGGCCCCGGGGGTCTGACCGGTTCACCCGGCGTGCTGTCCTTCGCCGCGCGCGTGGTCGGCACCACCAGCCCGGCACAGACCGTCACCGTCACCAACGGCGGCGCGTCCGCCGCTCCGATCGGCTCGGTCACCGTGACCGGCGACTACACCCAGACCAACACCTGCGGCACCTCGCTGGCCGCCGGCGCGTCCTGCACCGTCAGTGTCACCTTCCGGCCCACCGCCACCGGCACCCGCACCGGCACGCTCACCGTGCCCAGCAACGACGCGAACAGCCCGCTGACCGTAGGGCTGAGCGGCACGGCCACGTCCGCCAACCCCAACCTCGCCCAGGGCCGCCCGACCACCGAGACCAGCCACACCCAGACCTACGTCTCCGGCAACGCGGTCGACGGCAATGCCAACACCTACTGGGAGGCGGCCGGCAACGCCTTCCCGCAGTCCATCACCGTGGACCTCGGCCAGGCGACCAACATCGGCCGGATCGTGTTGAAGCTCCCGCCGGCCACCGCCTGGGCCACCCGCTCCCAGACCATCGCAGTCACCGGCAGCACCGACAACGCCACCTACACCTCGATCGTCGCCGCCACCTCTTATACGTTCAATCCGGCGACCGGCAACACCGCCACCCTCACCTTCCCCGCCACCAGCAGCCGCTACGTTCGTCTGACCTTCTCCGCCAACACCGGCTGGCCGGCCGCCCAACTCTCCGAACTGGAGGCATACGCCTCCTGACCTGCTCCCGAACCAGGCTCCGGGGACAGACACACTCCCTTACCCCCGGAGCCTCGGTCGTGGAGACACTCCTCGGCACCATGAGTGGTGGTCGACCGCGTGTGCCCAGCCGTCAGCGTAGGTACGGAGCGACGTGATCGATGATTGTCTGCAGGAGGTGTGCGTTGTGGTCGACGCCGAGCTGGTTCGGGATGGTGAGCAAGAGGGTGTCCGCGGCGGCGACGGCAGCGTCGGCAGCGAGTTCCTTTGCGATGACGTCCGGTTCGCCGATGTAGCTGCGGCCGAACCGCGAGATCGCTCCGTTGAGAATTCCGACCTGGTCGCGGTTGTCTGCCGTGCGTCCGCCCCCGAAGTAGAGGCGGTCCTCGTCGGTGGTGATCGGCAGCACGCTACGGCTGACAGACACGCGCGGGGTGTGTTTGTGGCCCGCGTGGCGCCATGTCTCGCGGTAGGTGTCGATCTGCTCGCGCTGCTGTTCGTCGAAGGGTGTTCCGGTGTCCTCGGACAGCAGTGTGCTGCTCATGAGGTTCATGCCCTGCTCGGCGGTCCAGACGGCGCTTGCCCGGGTGGAGGAGCCCCACCAGATGCGTTCGGTGAGGCCCGGCGAGTGGGGCTCAACTGGAAGTCCCGCGGTGGGGCCTGTGGCTGGGTCGGTCGATGCGATGGGGTGTCCGGCGATGGCAAGGCGGAACTGTGCGGTGTGATCGCGCGCCATGTCGGCATCGCTCGTCCCTAGTGCGGGGACGTGCCCGAATGCCTCGTATCCGCGAAACGCCACTTCCTGTGATCCGCGGCTGAGTCCCAGTTGCAGTCGTCCGGCGCTGATGAGGTCTGCTGCGGCGGCTTGCTCGGCCATGGCGTAGGGATTCTCGTAGCGCATGTCGATGACGGCCGTGCCGATCTCGATCCGGTGTGTGCGCGCGGCGATGGCGGCGAGCAGGGGAAAGGGGGCCGACGCTTGGCGGGCGAAATGGTGTACGCGCACGCTTGCCATGCCGATCCCGATCTCCTCGGCGGCGATCGCCAGCTCGATGGTCTGAGTCAACGCGTCGCGGGCGGTGCGGGTGTGTGAGCCCGGTACGGGCTGGTAGTGGCCGAAGGAAAGGAAACCGAGAGTCTTCATCGTGGTGTCCCGTGTCTGCTCTGGTCGGATTGCAGCGGAACGGCGCCCTCGCCGTGTGCTTGGGTGGGTCGACGGTGAGGCGCCGGTGCGCTCAAGCGCCGGTCGTCTGGGCGTGCCGGCGTGCGTTGAGGCCGAGGGCGGCGATGGCGCTGGCGAGGGCGAGCGCGGTGGCGGTCCACCAGGAGATGGCGTAGCCGTGGTGCGGGTCGGAGTTGGGCAGAGCAAGAAAGATGACGAGAAGACTCACGCCGAGGACAGAGCCGATCTGGCTGCCCATGTTGACCACGGCGCTGCCGGTGGCTGCTTGGTGCGGGGGGAGGTCACGGGTCGCGGAGGAGAACATGGTGGGCAGCGCCAGGCCCATTCCGAAGCCTCCGATGAGCCAGCCGGGGAGGATGCCCGAGGCGTAGTGAATGGCGTGCCCGCCGGTGGAGACGGTGATCAGGGCGATGCCGGCACCCGAGAGCAGAGCGCCGACTGCGGCGATGAGGCCGACAGGCAGCCGGTGGGCAAGTCGCGCGGCCAGCAGTGAGGCAACGAACACCATGCCCGGTCCGGGTGCCACCGCGAACCCCGTCTTGACCACCGACCAGTCGCCCTGCTGCTCCAGCCACTGGATGACGCCCAGCAGTTGGAGTGTGAACGAGGCGTAGAACAGGACGACCGCCGCATTCGCCGAGGAGAACACCACGTTCCGGAAGATACTGAGTTCCACGATCGGCACGTGCACTTGGGACGAGCGGACGATGAACGCGATGAGCGACGCCGCGGCCAGGATCAGGCTGCCGAGCGTGGACGCCGCGCCCCAGCCCCAGTCCGGGGCCTTCACCAGCCCGACGGCGAGGGCTCCGACGGCGAGGATGATCAGCAGCCCGCCGAGCAGGTCGGGGATGCGGGTGGCCAGGTCGTGGCGGACATTGGGGATCAGGGGGATCGCCATGGCGATGGCGGCCAGGCAGAGGGGGATGTTGATGAGGAAGATCCACTGCCAGGCCGCGTTCGTCAGCAGTCCCCCGGCCGCGGGGCCGGCCGCGGCGGCGAGCGACCCGCTGGCCGCCCAGATCTGAACGTACTTGTGCACCTTCGCAGGTGGGGCCGTCGCAAGGACCAGGCCAAGGCTGGCGGGGGTGAGCACCGCCGCCCCGGCGGCCTGGATGACGCGGAACACGACGAGGAGCCACAGATTCCCCGACATCGCCGCGCCCAGGCTGGCCGCGGCGAACAAGCCGAGGCCGAGGATGAAGGCGCCCTTGCGCCCGTAGCGGTCTGCCAGCCGGCCCGCGGGGACCAGCAGTGCAGCGAAGACGATGGCGTATCCGTTCAGGATCCAACTGAGATCCGACAGGTCGCGCGTACCGATCCCGCGCCCGATCGGGTCGAGGGCGACGTTGACGATCAGCAGGTCGAGCGAGGCCAGGAAGGTCGCCATCGCCAACAGTGCCAGGACCAGCCCCGGCCGGCGAACGCCCGGCCCTGACGCACCGGAGTCGGCTGCAGTGGCTGTGCCCTGTCCTGGAGACGGCTTGCCGAGGGTCTGGTCGGGCGGAAGGGCGTCAGGCATGACTTCTCCGTTCATGCGGTCTGTGCTGGGTGCTCGACACCGTGCCCTTGGCGTGACCGCGACACTTCGACTTAGGTACACGGATGCGTTTACAGGCGGACCGTAACACGCATGGAGCGCTCAAGTAAACGCAACCGTATACATAGATAGTGGTCCAGGGATCATGGATCCGTCATCGGGGCGAGGTCGGCCGCGTCGTCGACTTGCCCACTTGCCAGGCACTCTCCGCGAGCGCCCGGGATGGCGCACGCCGGCCGAGCCGCCGTCCCTGTTTCGGCGGCGCAGCGGCGAGACCTTGGGCCCACTGCGTCGCGGCCGTTCGGGCGGCGGACTGCTGACCCTTGACTGCGAGACCCGAACGTGACCCTGTCGGGGAGTACGTCCTGAACGCGATGAGGAGGTCTGTGCGGGAATCGCATCCTCAGGTGATGCTGTGTGGGAGATGAAGGATTTGGCCCTTCGGAGTCGCCCTGCGGCCGCAGGAAGACGTCCACGCTTGGACGGCGAATCAGCCCGACCGTTTTCGCCGCCGCCCGGTTCGCTGTCCGTGGAGACGAACTGACCGCGGTGGCGGACGTTGCCGGCTGTCCGACTGGCGCCACGCGGTGCTTGCTCACCCAGTGAAGTTCTGGGCGGCCTGCGCATAGGGCTCCTTGAAACTATGTAAACGGAAAGTTTCGATGCGAACTCAGTGCGGGACCCTTGATTAAAGTAAACGCTAGCGTATACTTTCCCGCATGGGTACAACGACTACGGCGCCTCAACGGCGGGGACGTGGAGGTCGGGAGCGCATTCTGGCCGCCGCCGCCCAGCTGTTCGCGACCCAAGGGATCAATGCAACCGGCATGGAACAGGTCGCAGAGAAAGCGCCGGTGTCAAAGAGGACGCTCTATGCGCACTTCAGGACCAAGAACGACCTGGTCATCGCCCATTTGCAGGGCCTCGTGCTGACGGGTGCCACCCTGGAGAGTGTGCTGGACCGCGAGGACCTCCCCCCTCGCGAGCGGGTCCTTATGCTCTTTGATCAGATCGCAACGGACGCGGGGCCGGTTCGTGGATGTCCGTTCATCGATGCCGCTGCGGAGTTCCCGGCCCCGGAGAGTGAGGTCCACTCCTACGCCCGCGAACAGAAACTGCGGATGGTGCGTCTGATCGCCGCCTTGGTGGCGGAGCTGGGCTGCCGCGAACCCGACGCACTCGCCGAGCAGCTGGCCACCCTCGCGGACGGCGCGGCCAGCCGCGCCATGGTGCTGGGCGAAGCGGATTACGGTCGGCATGCACGGGCAGCGGCGCAGGTTCTTCTCGAACAGGCTCTGCCGAACAGCAAAGGACGAAAAGAGGGTGAGTGAGCCTCTTTCGTGCGCCAGTAGAACAGAAGGTGGCACCGTGACGTAGCGGTGTTCTCGGATCAGGGGCAGACCCGCACTGAAGCTCCCCCCTTGATCGTGGACACCTGGACGCTGGGATGTGGGAGCCCAGAGGAAGCAGCGCCAAGTGGGAAGCTGCACGAAGTGGTACTCGCAGGAGTACAAGCGGGACGCGATCCATCTCGTGCGGTTGTCGGGCCGGCCGGACGGTGACGGAGGTTGCCCGGGAAATCGGGGCCATCCGGGTTCCTCGACGACTACGCCTTCGAGGACTGGCTGTTCCGCCTGGAACAACTCGAAGGGCACGAGGAACGTCTGGCCGCCGGGGAACATGTTGGCGGCCCGGCCGCCGACACCTACCGACACCGCGTCCACACCGCACTCACCAGGTTCGCCGGCCGTGTCGTCACCGCCGCCAAACAGGCCCACGACCCGCTCGACAACCCGCTGCTCCAAATCCCCCCAGCCGGGCGATGCCCTGCGTTCTGGACCCCGACAAGGCTCTCTGCCAACTCTTCGCCTGCCACCAGCACCTGGCCGCGCACCGAGACCGACTCGCACGCCAGGCGTTGCTTGAGGCCGCTGACCGACTCCTGACCGGGAAGCCTCGCCACTGCGGAGGTCAAGTACTGGGTCGTCGCCCAGAAACACACTGACCTTCGTGATCACTTCCAGCAGCTCGCGTTCGAAGCCGGAGCACTCGCACCCGAGTCACGTCCGGTCGACGCCCCATCACAACTCTGGCAGAAACACGACAAACTGCGGAAGCACTGCCACGGTCTGGAGTAACTCGTTGCCCTCTGTGCCACCGCCATCAACGAACTCACCCTCGAAAACCAGGCACTGCGGGATCAAGCCATCGAACACCGTGCAACTGTCACGCCACTCGACCGGACGCAACGCAGCCGCGAGACGGCCTAGGACTCCTGAAGCTACGGCCAAGTGCAAAGTGGCGGGTTGCCGCGGTCACGACCTTGTTGCAGGGTCCGTGGGGAGGGAAGGGGCCACTTCGGTCAGGCCCTGTCGGCCGACCAGGGACGGGACACCTTCGTGTCCGTTGCGGACAGCTTCGGGAGTCCTGGGCCGACTCAGCGGGCCGTCGGAGCCGGCAGCGTGACCGCCTCGCGCAGCTCATCGGCGGCCTGGGTGATGAGCTGGGAGAGGGAGGCGTCCGGGTCGGTCAGCCAGCGGGACGTGGCGCGCCGGTGGATCGCCAGCACCACGTCGATGATGAAGCGTGCCGTGCCGGGCTCGACGCCGCGGCGCTCGAGCGCCCGCGCCAACGCGTCAGCGATGTCGGCGAGCTTGATCAGATCGCGCTCAGCCAGTGCCGGGTTGGCGGCGATCACTCTGACGCGGCGCAGCAGGAACTCGCGCGGGCGAAAGATCTCCTCGGCGGCTCTCAGCGCGGTCAGCACCGCCTCGATCGGCGTGAGGCCCGGGTCGGTCGCCTCGACCTGGGCGACGAGGTGGGCCTCAAGCTCGTTGCCGGCGAAGAGGACTTCCCGCTTGTCGGGGAAGTAGCGGTAGAAGGAGCGCTCCTTCAGACCGGCGGCACCCGCGATCTGCGCGACCGAGGTGCGCTCGAAGCCCTGCGTCTCGAACAGTTCGAGCGCCGCGCGTTCGAGCCGGCCCTGTGCGTCGGATTCCCATCTCGGCATACCCATCAGGGTACGACAACAGAAGCTGTTATCAGCTGGTACGGTCGATGACAACAGATGCTGTCATCAATCGGGAGATCGTCATGAAGGCTCTGCAATTCGACCGGTTCGGTTCCCCGGACGTGATCGTGCTCCGCGACGTCCCACAGCCGGAGCCGGGTCCGGGTCAGATCCGGATCGCCGTGCGGGCGTGCGGCCTGACGCCGGCCGACTGGCACGTCGTCGACGGTCTCCTCGCTGACCATCTGCCGCCGCTGCCGCGCGGGCTCGGCTTGGAGATCGCGGGCACCGTCGACGCGCTCGGTGAGGGCGTCACCGGCGTCCATTTCGGCGACCGCGTGTTCGGCCCGGCCACCTTCCACGGCCCGACCGCTGGCGCCGCTGAGTACGCGCTGATGCCGGCCTGGGCACGCATCCCCGAAGGCGTCACCGACGAGCAGGCCGCCGCGCTGCCGATGGCGGCCGAGACGGCGTGGCGCGCGCTCGACGACCTCGGCGTCCAGCCGGGTGAGCTGCTGCTCGTCCACGGCGCGGGCAGCACCGTGGGTGAGGCGGCGGTGCGCTTCGCGCTGCACCGGGGTATTCGGGTGATCGCCACTGCCGGGCCGACTCGGGCCGCGGCCCTGGAAGAGATCGGCGCCCAGGTGGCCGCCTACGGCGAGGGCATGGCCGAACGCGTCAGCGCGCTGGCCGGAGGCCGCGTCGACCGCGCCCTGGACACGGCGCCGACCGGGGGCCGGATCGACCGCGCCGACCAGCCCAGCCCGGCCGGCGGCTCGCTACCGACCTTGATCGAGCTGACCGGGGATCCCGACCGTGTCCTCACCGTCTCGGACTTCGCCGCCGCGGCCGAGCTGGGCGTCCGGATCACCACCGAGATCCGCTATGACCAGATGGACGAGTTCGCCCGGCTCGCCGGCGAAGGCATCTTGGTCGTACCGGTCGCCCGCACCTACACGCTCGACCAGATCCAGGAAGCGGCCGAGCTCAGCCAGTCCCGCCGACCCGGCGGCAAGCTCATGCTCGTCCTGTGATCACCCTGCCGGCCTGGTAAAGCGAGACCACCTCGACGAGGAGCGGGGCCGGGTATCTCCTCCTCGTCCGGGGGCGCCACCTTCTGTGGTGGTGCGGAGCGGCGAATTGCAAGAGCGGCTTGATCAATCACGAAGAGTGCGCCAGAACCAGGACCACAACTACCCGGCAGACCCTTGACGATCACCACAACGGCCTGACCGCACGGCCTTGAAACTAGCCCTGCGCGTGTCTCAGCACACCTCTGACCGGCGACGGGTCGCTACTTTGCACCTGGCCGTAGCTTCGGGAGCCTAGGCCGGGATTGACTGTTGATGCTCGCTGCAACCGGACCTGCTGGTCATCGTCCGTATCACACCGGTCGACCAACAGCCTCAAACTGGCTGGAGAACATTCGGCACTCCCTGCATCCACGAACACGCATGTATTCGATGCTCCATGCTCCGACCGGATCCGGCTCAGAGACACTGCCTCGTCGAGATCCGCGACCACCTGATCGCCCGAATCACCGAAGCAGAACGGGAAGGACGGCTCGGTGAGATCGAAGGACTCCAAGTCAGCCTCGCCGGCGCAGCGGAGACACTCACCCAGCTCGATGCAGAGCAAGCCGTCAATGCCAAGTGATCGATCCAGGCATGCCCCGCTTCAGCCAGATCGCGACACGAACCAGTGCGGCGAGAGGACCTTCAAGTCGGACGACCTTTCTCCACTCGGATGATCTACACCACTTCGTCCCAGGCCACCGGCGCTTTAAGCCGCCTGAGGGAAGTCCGCGGCCCGGGAGGCGGTCTCCTGGGCGCGCAATTCGTCCAGGGCGCCGCGCAGTTGGTCGTAGACGGCGTCGTAGCCGCCATTGCCCAGGACGATGCGGCGGGGCGGGGAATCCTGCCTCATGGCGGCGACCACCGCCTTGACGCCGCGGTGGGGATCGCCGGGCTGGCGGCCGTCCTGACTGACCATGGCCTCCCGCACCGTCTCCATGAACGCCCGGTATGCCTCCACGGTCTCGGTCACCGGCTCCTCGGCGAAGCCGGCATATGCCTGGGTGCGGAAGGCACCCGGCTCCACGGCGAGGACCTGGATACCGAACGGCTCCACCTCGGTGCGCAGCGCGTCTGTCATGCCCTCCACCGCGAACTTGGCGGCACTGTAGAAGCCGAAACCGGGCACGCTCGCGATCCCGGCGACCGAGGACATGTTGACGATCCATCCGCTGCGCCGCTCCCGCATGCCAGGAAGTACCGCGCGGACGAGATCGACGACGGAGAAGAAGTTCAGCTCGAAGGAACGGCGTACATCCGCCTCCGGGGAGCCCTCCACCGATCCGTACCAACCGCGGCCGGCGTTGTTGACCAGCACATCGATCCCGCCGAAGTGCGCTTCCGCGGCCTGGACCGTGTCCCTGACCTGCTGGGGGTTGGTGGTGTCCAGCTCCAGCAGGAGGATCCGCTCACGCGCCTCGGCGCCGTGCAGGTCGGCCCATTCCTTCAGTTGCCCGGGCCGGCGGGCAGTCAGCACGACGTTGTTGCCCTGCTCCAGCGCAACGTCGGCAAAAGCCCTGCCGAAACCGCCGGTACCGCCGGTGATGAACCACGTCTTCATAGTGCTCCTCCTTGGAGTGTGAAAGGCGGCAGCGTGTCAGGGGGCGATGACCAGGCTGCTGATCAGTTCGCCCTCAAGGGTGAAGCGGTAGTTGAGATCGGCGCTGCCGCCAGGGAAGTCGCCTTCCAGGTGCTGGGTGAGGGTGAACTGGTGGGTGCCGGTGCGCTCGGCGGCCACCGGCGTGGTGGTGTAGGTGAACTCGGAAGCGGCGTTGGAGATCCAGTCGGTGATCGAAGGGACGCCGGTGTAGGTGTGGCCCTCATCGGTCACGCTCGCCTGCGGGGTCAGGATCCCGACCACCGCGGCGGTGTCCCGGGCGGTGAGCGCGGTCAAGAACTGCTGGACGACCGCAGGCAGGTCGGTGATGTCGATACGAACGGTGTTGTCAGTCATGGGGTGCCTTACATGTATTGGTCGAGTGGGGGAGGTTCTGGTGGCCCACTGCGGGGTGCGTGCGGCCACCGGGGGTCGAAATAGCGCCTCAGCCTGTCCGCCCGGGGTGGAGGCCCGCGCCACTTGTCACTTCCACATCAGAAACCACGGCCCTGCCGCCAGTCGGGCAATGCGTGCCCGCTTCGACGAGCTCGATCACCGATGGGGCGCGGAGCGCAGCGAGCGGGAGTCGGTCCAGAGGGCGAGCCCTGCCGGCACGACGGCGGCACGCGACGGACCTCGTACGGCGCTCGCGACCAGTTCACGGACCTGCGCCGCGGAGATGGCGCGGCCGGGGTCCTCCAGGGACCACGCCCACCATTCCTTCGGCCCCAGTCCGGCGGGCGCCTCCCCGCGGTAGGGCTCGACGTAGACAGGAGTGTTTGGTTCGCTCCGCCAACTGTCTGCGAGCGTGCCGATGTCCACCGCGTCGTATCCGAGGACATCCAGCAGTTGGCCGGCCTCCTCCTTGGCCGTCGTGCTGTCGCCGGCGATGGGCAAGGCGCTCCGGTCGGGTGACCCGGCGGGCCGGGCAAGGGGGAACAGCCGGCCGGAGCCGATGCTGTTGAACGCCTTGACCACGGTCGATCCCGGCAGGTGACGCTGCAGCAGGCCGCTGGAAGTAATCTCGTCAGCGTCAAGCTCGGCCATGGGGCCGTCGCGCTGGGGGTAGTAGTTCCCTGTGTCCAGCACGATTTTGCCGTTCAGTGCGTCCGCAGGGAGCCGGCCGAAGGCCGTCAGCGGGACGGATACCACCACCAGGTCGCCGGCCTGCGCTGCTTCCGCCGGTGTGGCCGCGCGAGCGTGGCTCCCCAGGGTGTCAACGAGCTCGGCAAGGGTTTCAGGTCCTCGTGAGTTACTGAGGATGACGTCGAGCCCTGCGGCGACGGCCAGGCGGGCGAGGGACGTGCCGATCGCTCCGCTGCCGATGAGTCCGAGTGCTGGAGGCACTGCATTATCCGTTCGTAATGTTGGCGAGTCCAAAGGCCAAGGGCGGGAGCTACTGCCCCTGCCGGAAGTTCGCGCCGCGCGTGGCGTGTCCCTGCGGCGCAGCTCGGCCGGCATGGATTCAAGCTGCTCAGCCACGGAGTCGTAGCCGTCCGAGCCGGTCACGAGCCAGTGCGGCAGCGTGTCCTGCGCCAGCGTGCCTGGCGGCGCTGCAGCACGGAAGCCGAGGACGTCCCGCAGGTCACGGGCCTGGGGGCGGCCAGGTAGCGAGTGACTACCACGGGTAGCGCGGTCGGGTCGAGCAGGTAGTGCATGTCGATCACGATGGGGTCTCCCCCGGGGGGAGGGTCAAGCACAGTGAGCCCGGCGGATACACACTGGGAGAATGTCCTGCGGATTGACGATCGGCGAGTTCGCGCAGTTGACGCACCTGAGCGTGCGGACCCTGCGTCGGTACCACGAGTCCGGGCTGCTGGAGCCCGCCTCGGTGGACCCCGTCAGTGGCTACCGCTACTACGCCGGCGACCAGATCCCTACCGCGCAGGTCATCCATCGGCTGCGTGACCTGGACGTGCCGCTGGCCGACGTAGCCAAGATCCTCGCCACCGAGGACGCCGCAGAGCGCGCGGACCTGGTCGGTGAGCACTTGCAGCGGCTGGAGGCAGAACTGGACCGCACCCGAGCCGCTGTGACCTCCCTGCGAAACCTTCTGCGCCCCGACGACGGCGGCCTGCGGGTCGAGCTCCGCCCGGTGACAGCCAGAACGGTCGCCGGGGTCGAGGACGTCGTCGGCCACGAGGAGGTGGTCTCCTGGTACGACGTGGCGATGGCCGAACTCGAAGCCGCGGTCGCCGGTCTGCCGGCGTTGGGGCCGCCGGGTGGGTGCTACGCCAACGAGCTGTTCACCCGCGGCCGGGGAACGGCGATGGTCTACCGGCCTGTGGCCGACCCGCCGACCCGAGGTCGCGTGCGACCGGTGGATCTCCCGGCCGGCGAGCTTGCCGTGGTCGTCCATCCCGGACCGCATGACGACATCGACGTCACCTACGGCCGGCTCGGCGCCTGGGTGGTCGACCACGCCCTCGCTGTTGATGGTCCCGTGCACGAGACATACCTCGTCGGCCCGCGCGACGACCCGGACCCGGCAGCCTGGCGTACCGAGATCGGCTGGCCGGTGTTCCGGCTCGCGCCCACCCCCGGTTGACAGCCGGCTGACCACTGTGGACTCACAGGGCGCACGCACCGGGCCTCGGTATCCCGCACTGCGGACAGTGCGCACCGGCATTCGATCTGTGACGCCGGCCTCTGTGAGACGGCGTCCCTTACCTGATCGGGTGATCGCCACACCTGTTGCGCGCCCCTGCCGTGCCCGGCGCCTGGGCAGCGGCGGCTTCGGGGACGCATGCAGCACGGTTCGCAGCCGGACCGCCTCAGTGAACTGCCTCAGTCGCTCCAGTCGCTCCAGTCGCTCCGGTCGCTCCGGCGATCGCGGCGGGACCGGATCAACCGTGCCGGGGCCGCCGCATTTCGTTGGGCTTCTCCCTCACGCCCTCATCCCCTTGTCAGTTCTGGGACATCGTGGTGCGCACGAAAGTGGCGTCCATCGTCAGCCGGTGCGCGCCGGGTGGAGTCCGTCCGGCGGCGGGGCCGTCGCCGGGGTGGGCCGTGGTCGGGGACGGTGGGTGCCGGCGCGGTCCCGGATACCGTCCTGGAGTTCGGCGGGAGTTCGGCGGCTATCCTGGCGACGGCCTCGAACACCCGCCGGGTCTGCTCCACCGTGGCGATGCCGGTCGTCCGCTCCTGGCCACGGCTCGCCTTCCGGTCCGTGCGGGACGGCCGCGAGCCGGGCCTCGGGCGGCAGGCAACGGCGTGCGGACGGGCGGTCCGGGCAGCGGCGGTGCGCACCGCTGCGTCGGGTGCCCGGCATCGGGTGGGCTCAGCGGCCGGTATCCCGGCCGTGCCGCCGCGGTGACAGCGTCCCCAAGACGGCGAAGCCGCTCGGCCGTGAGATCTCGGGCTTCCACGTCCGTGCGGGAGGGCCCCAAGGCCCGCAGCCCCGTCAGCGCCTGCTCCTGATGAGGCCATGCCATGACGGTATGGGTGGATCCTGGGTTCGTTGCGCGCGCCCGTCAGCCGTGCTTGGCTCGCCCGATGAACTTTCTGTTGACGGCGAGTGGCCTGCGCAACGAGACACTGCGGGATGCGCTGCGGGACATGCTGGGAAAGCCGTTCGGATCGGCGAACGTCGTGTACGTTCCCACGGCATCAGTCGCCGAGCCCGGGGACCACGGGTGGTTCGTCGCGGACATGAACCGGCTGTACGGCCTCGGCTGGCGGGAGTTCGACGTCCTGGAGCTGAACGGCCTGCCCCGGCAGATGGTGCTCGACCGGCTGCTCCACGCCGACGTCATTCATGTCGAGGGCGGCAGCCACTACCACCTCGCGCGCAGCATCACCGGCAACGGCCTGGCCGACGGCTTCCTGGAGGCGCTGGAGAACCGGGTCTATGTGGGGGTCAGCGCCGGATCAATGATCTTCAGCCGTAATCTCACCGGACACTCCGCCGACGTCATCGGGGACACCACGGACCTCCACGTGCTCGGCGCCACGGCCGTGGAGCCGCCGTTCGGCCTCTTCGACTGGTATCTCAAGCCCCACCTGTACTCGCCGGATTTCCCCGAGCGGGACGACGCCTGGGCTGATCGCATCGCTGCGCGGGCGGACTTCCCGATCTACTTCATCGACGACGAGACGGCCGTTCGCGTCAGGGACGGCAAAGTGGATGTCATTTCTGAAGGCCGGTGGCGGTTCCATCCGTGACTCAACGTGTGGTGGGGAGCCCCGGACAGGGCAGTGCCGCGCCGCGTTGCCGGGCCGGAGCATGCCCACGACCGTGCTGTCGCGGTCGCCGAAGCCCACCGGGCTCAGTTGGCGCTGGGCTTGACCGTGAGGAGGTCGGCGAGGCCGACGCGGGTGAGGAATTCGTCGCGGATGCGGTCGGCGACGTCGGAGACTTCTTCGGAGCCGTCGTTGGCTGGGTCGATGTGGACGCGGTAGGGGCGCCGGCCGGGGGGCATGGCCACGATGCGGGCGATTTCGTCGGAGACCATCGAGGCGTCGGCGTCGGCGGGGGCGAGGGCGGCGAGCTTCTTGGCGACCTGGTCGACCAGGCCGGGGTATTTGGTCTCGTAGGCGGCCTCGGTGTCCGTGTCCTCGGGCTTGCCGGAGTGGGCGAAGTGGTTGGTGCCGCTGGTGAACGATCCGGGTACCACGATGGAGGTTTCCACGCCCCAGCGGGCCAGTTCGGCGGCGTAGCTGACGGCGAGGGAGTCCATGCCGGCCTTTGCGGCGAAGTAGGGGCCCAAGTAGGGCGGGGTGCCGCCCTTGACGCTGGTACTGGACACCCAGATGACCAGTCCGCGGCCGGCGGTGCGCAGGTGGGGGAGGGCGGCGCGGTTGACGCGCTGGGTGGAGAGGACGTTCACGTTGTAGAGCTCGGCGAGCTGTTCGGGTGTGAATGCCTCGACGGGGCCGGTGACCATGTGGCCGGCGTTGTGGATCAGGACGTCGATCCGGCCGTGCTCGGCGATGACCCGGGCGACGGCGGCGTCGACGGACTGCTGGGAGTTCACGTCGAGTTCGATGGAGCGCAGATCGACGTCGTGTTCGCGGCTGTAGTCGGCGGCGGCCTGGACCTGGGCCGCGTTGCGGGTTGTGGTCCGGCGCATGCCGGCGTAGACGGTGTTGCCGCGATCGGCCAGGGCGCGGGCGGTGAGGGCGCCGAAGCCGCTGGAGGCGCCGGTGATCAGGACGACGTTACGCATGGAAGGCTCCTTGAGACGGTCGTGTGCAGGTATGAGTGGACGGGGGAGCGGTGGTCTTTGCACCGGTCGTTGACACGTACGTGCTCAGGCGATGCCGCCGTTGGCGAACAGGATCTGGCCGTTGAGCCAGCGGGCGGGGCCGGCGAGGAACGCGACGGTCTCGGCGATGTCGTCGGGTGTGCCCAGGCGCTCCAGCGGGGCGGCCTTGGCCAGGCTGTCGATCGCGGTCTGGTCCTTGCCGTCCAGGAACAACGGGGTGGCGGTCGGACCGGGGGCGACGGCGTTGACGGTGATGTCCCTGCCGCGCAGCTCCCTGGCGAGGATCATGGTCATGCCCTCGACCGCGGCCTTGCTGGCCACGTAGGCGCCGTAGGCGGGGAATTGCAGGCGGGTGACGGAGGTGGTGAAGTTGATCAGCGCGCCACCGCTGCGGAGGCGGCGGGCGGCCTGCTGGGAAACGACGAAGGCGCCGCGGATGTTGGTGCGGTGCATCCGGTCCAGGTCGTCGAGGTCGAGGGTGGCGATGGGGGAGAGCAGCATGATGCCGGCGGTGTTGATGACGACGTCGATGCCGCCGAACTCGCTCTCGACGGCGTCGAAGGCGGCCGCCATCTGATTCTCGTCGGCGACGTCGCCGACGACGAAGGTGGCCTTGGCGCCCAGTGCGGTGACAGCGGCGACGACCTCGTGGGCCCGGCTCTTGTTGCCGGCGTAGTGGACGGCGACCGCGTAGCCCTCGCGGGCGAGGCGCTCGCAGACGGCGCGGCCGATGCCACCGGAGCCGCCGGTGACCAGTGCGACGCGGTTCGTGGTGTCAGTCATGACAGATGTCCTTCGAATCGGTGAGGAAAAGGGGCCGGGGTTCTGTGGGGATGTGCACTACCGGACTGCATCGCATCGGTGCTCACCAATGCGATGCATCGACGCTAACACATCGGTGCTCACTGTCAACTGTTATCGTTGATGCATGACAGAGGCTGAAGTGATCCCCCAGCCGCGCGAGCGGATCCTGCAAGCGGCCGCCGACCTGCTCACCCAAGGGGGTAGGGAGGCGGTGTCCACGCGCGCTGTGAGCGCCGCGGCCGGGGTGCAGGCGCAGACGATCTACCGCCACTTCGGCGATATGCGAGGACTCCTCGACGCCGTCGCGAAGCGCGGTTATGCCGACTACCTTGCGGCCAAGCAGGCTCATATCGGTGCAGGCGACCCGGTGGAACAGGTGCGGGACGGCTGGGATCTCCACATCGCCTTCGCCCTCGCGAACCCCGCCGTCTACCGGCTTCTGTACGCCGACCCCCGGCCTGATGCGGAGTCCCCTCTGACCGGGGAGGCACACAAGGTCCTGCTGGGACTGGTGGAGGGCATCGCGAAGGCCGGCCGGTTGCGCACGAGTGTCGAGTCCGCGGCAGCGATGGTCCACTCATCCGGTGTCGGCGTCGCGCTCACACTCATCGCCGCACAGGCGGGGGGACAACTGTCCCCGTACGAAGGCTTGGCCGACAGCGTCCGCGATGCGGTGCTCGGCTCCGTCCTGGTGCAACCGCAGAGGGGCCAAGCCGGCGACCTGGCGAGCAAGGCGGCTGTCCACGCCATCGCGCTCAAAGCCCTGCTCAGCGACGGCGTGCGGCACCTCACCCCCGGTGAACGCATTCTGCTGGGCGAATGGCTGGACCGGATCGCCGACGATGGCAGTGCAGCTGAGACGACGGACTGAGCACATACCCATTGCCGGGGGAATGCTGCAGCCGCCCTCGGAGGTCCTCGCAAAGCCATGGGCTCACCCTTCATCCGCCCGGCGCCCGGTCGCGCCGGTGAGACAGGCATTCCGTTCGGTTGCGCCGCCAACATCCGGGAGGACACCGACGTCGCTGTTGGGCAGCACCTGCCTGCGGCCGTGGCCGCCCCGAGGAACCGCAGGTGGGCAGAGCCGGCACGGCGGCCCGTCCTGTGAACGCCGAGGCCATATCGGCGCCGAGGGAAGTGGGCATCCCTGGCCCTGGCCAACAGCGCTGTCGGCACACCCGAGGCGGTGAACCAGTGGCTGGTCGAACGCGGCCTGGCTCCGGTCGGCGTAAGGATCGACATGCGGGAGATGTGTGCCGCGCAACTGCGCTCACTGCGGGAACAGATCAGGTCCCTGCTGGCCTCGCGTATCGGCGCGTTGCCCGCCCTCCCCGCCGCCGTCGCCGCCCTCAATGACGCGATGACCAAAGTCCGGGCCAGGATCCGGATCATGCTGGTGAGCAGTGAGGACGCGGCTCGCAGCCGTTTGCTGTAGCCGGACTGCCGGGGCACGTAGGGGAACAGGCCGCGGAAGTCCCGGTCGACGCGGCGCAGCCAGCGCCGCTCGGAGGTGTAGCCGAGCAGCGCCGACATCACCGCGAGCGTGAGCAGTTCCGCGTCACTGAGAGTGGGCGCGATCCCGGTCTTCGGCCGCCAGGGGGCCAGCCACGGTGAAGCCTTCAACTCGTCGTCGGTTCGGGCATAGAGTGCCGTTGCGAGGGTGTCCAGGTCTTTCGTCACACATCGACAATGGGCGCCCTCGCGCCATGCCCGCAGGCGAACCCTTGGACTCATTCATCTAGCCGTCAACTCCTGCGCAGCTCACTGGCCGGTGACGCCGGGCCGGAGGGTGCCGGGCATCTGGCACGATGATCGCGTGATGGGTGAACAGGACGTGATCGCGGTACTCGACGAACTCACGGACGCGGCCGTGACGGCGTGGGTGGACGGCGGCTGGGGCGTCGAAGCCCTGCTGGGCACGGTGTCGCGGCCCCACTCGGATCTTGATCTGGTGGTGCTGCGCACGGAGTTGGACACGACCCGTGCGGCGCTGGCAGCCGCCGGATTCACCCGGGTGCTGCGAGACGTACTGCCGACCGCGCTGGCCCTCGCGGACCAGGCTGGACGGGAGGTGGATCTGCACCCGGTCGACGCGACGGAGGACGGCGGCGGGGACCAAGTGCTGCCCGACGGAGGCACGTTCCACTACCCGGCTCCGGTACCCGGCAGGATCGGCGGGCACACGGTCCTCTGCGTCGACACTGCCACCCAGTTGCGGGCCCACCAGGGCTACCCGCTCACGGACAAGGACCGAGGCGACATCGCCCGGCTGACGGCCCACACAGGAGTCCGTTGAGGCAGCCGTATTCCTCCCACGACGCCCGCCGACGGCGACGCAGGCGAGGCGGGCATCGGTGCCGTTGTCGCGACGTGCAGGGTGCTCCTGAGCGCGTAGGCACGCTGGAGGTCGTCGCCACGCGCGTAGTAGACGTCCAGGAACCGCCTGTCCACGATGTTGAAGAGGCGTGATGGGAAGTCGTAGGCCGCCCGCAGCAGCGGATCCCGGCGCTGACTCATCAAGTCCTGGTGCTCGGCGAGCCTCAGCTGATCTGTTCTCTGCCGTTCCAGCGTTGCTGCGAACAGTGTCTGGTTCCGGCTGAAGCGGGAGCTGAGCAGGACGCTTGAAAGGGCGACCGCCCCGGAGACCGAGGCCACCACCAGCTCGGTGTTCATGAGTCGTCAACCTATCGCGTACCGCGACTGGCTGGACAAGAGGCGGCGGGGGTGCCCGAACTCGGGCACGGTTGACGAGGCACGCCGTCGCCCGTACGGCAGCGTCAATCCGACCGAGCTGACAACACGCCGGCTCGCAGTCGGGCCGGCGTGCCGGTTGGGTGAGCCGCCCGGCGCGTATCGCGTCCATCCGCGGGGGGAGGCGGGAGTATGCCGGGGAATCGCTCCGACAGAGAGGCAATTGCCGTGCACCGTGCATTGATCGTCGTCGATGTGCAGAAGGACTTCTGTGAGGGCGGCAGCGTTCCGGTGAAGGGCGGCGCGGGGTGCGCCGTCGCCATCGCCGACTTGATCCGAAGTGGCGGAACCGGGTACGCGTACGTGGTGGCCACTCGCGACCACCACATCGATCCGGGTGGCCATTTCTCCGAACACCCCGACTTTCAGGACTCTTTTCCCGTGCATTGCGTCGCCGGCAGCGAGGGAAGCGGGTTTCATCCGGGCTTCGCCTCCGCGCAGGAAGCTCTCGACGAGGTCTTCTTCAAGGGCGCGCACTCGGCCTCGAAGAGCGGTTTCGAGGGCGCAGCCGCGGACGGGACCGCGCTGGCCGACTGGCTGCGTGCCCGCCAGGTCGGCGCCGTCGACATCGTTGGTATCGCCACCGACCACTGCGTGAAAGCGACGGCACTGGACGGCGTGCGCGCGGGCTTCGAGGTGCAGGTACTGCTCGACTACACCGCCGGTGTCGCCGCCGACACCACCGATACCGCAATCACGCAACTGCGTCAGGCAGGAGTCGAGCTGAGCGGCCAGCCGGTCGTCCTCACCTGAACCGACCTCCTGCCGTCCAGGGGCTGCTCCGGGTGGGGATCACGGATCGGTCATTTCGGCTTCAGGAGGGGGCGGCTGCGGTGGAAGGGTCGCGTGACTCGTGCTGATCTGACCGATGCGGAGGGGGAGTTGACCGGGCCGCACTTCCCGCAGGGAGGCGTTCGGATCGCGGCCGTGAGTCGCCAGTTCTGAGTTCCCGCGAGATTTACGCGTCAGACGTGTGGCCGAGCCGGGTTCCCCCTCCTCCGCCACCGCATTCCCCTCCGGTGATCGCCACGAGGGCAACCACCGATTACGCGACGAATCCATTGAATTGACACACCCGCAGGGGGGCACGCCCCCGTCACCGGTGCGCTGAGCACCGGGCCGTGGTGTCACCGGGTACACCCCGGATCCGCCAGCAGGCCCCGCTGCCAAGCCGGCCGCTCCCGCCTAGCGTCGAAAGCACAGCACCCAACCACAAGGGGGACAGCATGAGTTCGACAGGTTCGACAGGTTCGACAGGTTCGACAGGTTCGACAGGTACGACAGGTTCGGCAGGCAGGCCCGGCAGGCGCGCAGTCTTCCTCGCGGCGGCGGCCGCGGGCGCAGGGACGGCGCTGGCCCCCTCGGTGGCCTCGGCGGCGGTCCCGGGGGGCGGCGCGCCCACCGCGTGGCTACCTGAAGGTCCCCTTCGCGTCTCACCCGGGGACCCCCGCTACGCGTATCTGATCGCGCGGGGAGCGAGCAACCGTTTCCAAGGGACGCCGGAGCACGTCTATCTCGTCGGCTCGACAGGGGACGTCGTGCGTGCCGTGCGCGAGGCCGTGGCCTCCGGAGCACGACTCGCGGTCCGCAGCGGCGGGCACTGCTTCGAAGACTTCGTCGATCACCCTGGCATCACCACCGTCATCGACATGTCACCCATGCGGGAGGTGACCTACGACGAGCAGTACCGGGCGTACGCCGTCGACGCGGGAGCCACGCTGGGCGAGGTGTACCAGAAGCTCTACCTCGGCTGGGGGGTCACCCTGCCGGCCGGATACCACGCCGAGGTCGGCGCGGGCGGCCACATACCCGGCGGCGGATACGGGCCGCTATGCAGGCTGTTCGGGTTGGTCAGCGACTACCTCTACGCCGTCGAGGTCGTGGTCGTCGACCGCAAGGGCGGCGTTCGTTCTGTCGTCGCCACGCGGGAGCTGGACGACCCACACCGCGACCTCTGGTGGGCCCACACCGGAGGGGGAGGGGGCAACTTCGGCGTCGTCACCCGCTTCTGGTTCCGCTCGCTGCCCACTCCGCCGGCCACCGCGCTCACCTTCACCGCCGAGTGGAGCTGGGACGGCATGGACGAGGAGCACTTCACCCGCATGGTGCGCAACCACGGGCGGTGGGCGGAGCGCCACGCCACCGCCACCGACCCGAACGCGGCGCTCTACGCCGAATTCGCCCTGACGCGCCGCGCGGCCGGCGCCCACATGCTCCTCGGCCAGGTCGCGGACGAGCCCGGCCGGGACCACCGCCTGCTCGACGGGTTCGTCAACGCGGTGAGTGAAGGCACCAGCCGCCCCGCCCGTCTGACCACTCGGCGCCTACCTTGGCTGGACGCTGCCTTGCGCGGCTCCGGTGAAGCCGTCGGCGACTGGCACATCAAGATCAAGTCGGCGTTCCTGCGCCGGCGCCTCACCGACCGCCAGGCCGCCGTGGTCTACCGCCATCTGACCCGCCAGGACAGCGGTGTGCTCGCCGGCAGCGTCGTCCTCAACACCTACGGCGGAGCGGTCAACACCCTTCCGTCCGACGCCACGGCCATGCCCCACCGCAGTTCCGTGCTGAAGCTCTCCTGCCTCGCGTCCTGGGCGCAACCGGCGCAGGCGCCTGAGTATCTGGCCTGGATACGCGAGTGCTACCGCGACCTCTTCGCCGACACCGGCGGAGTCCCCGTCCCGGGCGAGATCGCCGACGGGGCCTTCATCAACTACCCCGACACCGACCTCGCCGACCCGCGCTGGAACACCTCGGGAACACCGTGGGAGATCCTGTACTACAAAGACAACCACGCCCGCCTGCAAGAGGCCAAACAACGCTGGGACCCACGCGGCATCTTCCGCCACGCTCTCTCCATCAGAAATGGACAGTAGTGGCGCGCACCCGGGTCGGACCGCGCTGGACGGCGGGGTGCTGTCGAGGACGCCCTGAAAACGGCCGAGCAGACCCGCGGCAGCCTCGCCGGCGCGGTGATGCACACACCGCCAGGTGTTCGGAGTCGGGCCGATCTGCCGAGTACCTGACCAGTCACGGACCGAAGATCGCGACGAGCACCTACCACGCGGCAAAGAATCGCATCCCCAGCACCCGGACAGTCTGCGACACCGAGCTGAAGAAGCAGATCAGCCGCGTCCACACGGACAACGTCAGCGTCTACGGCGTCCGGAGAGTCTGGCGGCAACTACAACGCGAAGGCATGCCGGTGGCTCGCTGTACCGTCGCACGGCTGATGCGCGACCTGGGCCTGGAGGGCGCTCGGCGAGGGAAGAAGATCCGTACCACTGTCCGGGACGCGGCCATGATCGGGCCGCCGACCTGCTCCAACGCTACGAGCGCTTCGATGGCCGGTCGAGCCCGGCCGCGAAGAAAGCTGATGCCGCCTTGAGGATCTCGTTCGCCCACCGCAGTTCGGCGTTCTCCGCCTTCAGGCGCTTGATCTCTGCGGCCTCGTCCGAGGTCACGCCCGGACGCTGGCCGGCGTCGACTCCGGCTTTGCGGACCCAGGTCCGCACCGTCTCAGCGGAATGCCGGAGGGGAGCCGATATGTGAGCAAGAGTATACAGTCTAGCTGCAGGTTCTGGCACGGTGGGGCCGGGGAGGCCCACAAGGAGGCGTGAATGGCAGAAGCGAGAGACAGCGGCTCGACGGGGTATCCGATGAGTCCAACGATGATCATGATCCTGCAGGCGCGATCTTTGGAAGCGCGAGTCGAGGAAGGGCTGAAGGCGATGGGCCTGTCCCTGCGCCGACTGGGTCTCCTTGGGCATCTGCGGGCGGATCCAGGAATTTCGTTCAGCGCGCTGGCACGGCGTGCAGGCATCAAAGTGCAGAGCCTGCACCCGATTGTCGAAGCGCTGATCGCCGAGGGCTATGTCGGCACGGTCGGTGGAGTGGGCCAAGGCCGTGCGGCGGTGATTGAGCTGACGGACCAAGGCGTCGAGGCGATAGAGCGCGCGAACCGACTCCTCGCCGAGTACGACCGCGACGAGTTCGCCGAGGATGAGTGGAAGGATCTCGGTGGTGCCCTCACTCGGCTTGGAGAGGCGTTGTGGCGTCAGCGCGTTGCCTCGTCTCGATCAGGAAACAAGTAGGCCCCTCACGGTCCGACGCCGCTCCCCCTCCGACACCGCAGCCCCCTTGCCTACGAGCAAACCCTCCGAACAACAGCAACTACGCCGGCCGAAGCCGCATGGCCCGTGTTCAGGATCAGGGGTCGGGGCTGGGGACCGCGATCGCGAAGTCCTCCGGATCACACCGGACCACGGCCAACTCCCCACCCATCATGCCCGGCTCAACGACCCACTCCGCGCGTGGTGGAGGTCGGCGCGGCTCACGCCGCCGTGCCGAACGACTTCCGGTACGCCAGCGGCGCCACCCGCGTGGCCCGCTTGAAGTGGATGCGGAAGTTCGCGGGGGAGCCCAGCCCCGAGCGGGCCGCGACCTCGTCCACCGGCAGATCCGTCGACTCCAGCAACTGCTTCGCGTACTCGACGCGTTGGGACTGCAGCCAGCGCAGGGGCGGCAGACCCGTCTGGGCCGTGAAGTGGCGGGCGAAGCCGCGCTCCGACATGCGCGCGTGCTCCGCCATCCGGGCCACCGTCAGCGGCTTGTGCAGCACAGACAGCATCCACGCGCGGGTCGCCGACAGGGCGTCCTCGCCGGACGGCGCGTCCGCGTACTCGATGAACTGGCGCTGCTCGCCCTCCCGCCGGGGCGCCGCGACGATGGACCGCGCCATGGCGTTCGCGACGGACGAGCCGTGGTCGCGGCGCAGGACGTGCAGGCACAGGTCGATGCCGGCCGCCACGCCCGCCGAGGTCAGTACGCGGCCCTCGTCCACGTACAGCACGTCCGGATCGACGGTCACCCGCGGGTACCTCTCGGCGAGTTCGGCGCACCTCTCCCAGTGCGTGGTGGCCCGCAGCCCGTCGAGCACCCCGGCCTGGGCGAGCGCGAACGCCCCACTGCAGATCGAGACCATGCGGGCAGCGCGGGCGTCCGCCGCGCGCAAGGCGCCGAGCACCTCCGGATCGAGCGGGGCGTCGGCGCGCGCGTAGCCCGGCACCATCACGGTGTCGGCGTCCCGGAGCGCGCCGAGGTCGTGGTCGGGGGTTACCGTCAGGCCCCCCGCCGCGCGGACCGGCCGCCCGCCGAGCGACGCGGTGGTCACCTCGTACTCGGGCAGGGTGGCACGCCCGAACACCTGGAGCGGAATCCCCGCGTCCAGCGGCAGGACGGGGTCGAGGAGCAGGACGGCGATGCGGTGTGGTCGTACCGGCGTGGCGGTCATGGCGGAATGCTAGCGAATGATGGCATTCCCGCCTCTCGTGGGGGCGGCCCCGCTCGGCCAGGGTGGAGCACATCCACTCCCGCCCGTTCGAGGAGAGCATCCGCGTGTCCCCCCGCCCCCCGCGCTCGGCCGCCGACCTGACCCGGCTGGTCGCGTCGCAGACGATCTACTACGGAGCGGTGAGCGTCGACCTGACCCTCACCTCTCTCGCCGGACTCCGCCTGGCGCCCACCCCGCTCCTGGCCACCCTGCCGCTCACGCTGATCACCGGCTTCGGCCTGCTCGCCTCGGTCGCGGCGGGGCTGCTGACGGCCCGCTACGGCTACCGCGCGGTGATGGCGATGGGCGGCGGCTGTGCGGTCGTCGGCGGGCTGCTGTCGATGATCGCCGTGTACGCGGACGCCTTCTGGCTGCTGTGCCTCGCCACGTCGCTGCTCGGCGCGTACCGCTCCACCGGTGGCTACATCCGCTACCTGGCAGCCGACCTCGCGCCCGACGGCCGCAAGGAGCGCTCGCTGTCGATCGTCATGTACGGCGGCCTCATCGCGGCGTTCCTCGGACCGTTCGCCGCGCTGGCAGCCTCGCGTGCCTTCGCGGTCGAGTTCGTCGGGTCGTACGCGCTGGTCGCGCTCCTCGGACTGGCGGCGGTGCCGCTGGCGCTCACCGTCTCACGCGAGCCCAGTGCCGCGGCCCCGCCGGCCGGTGCGAACGCCGGGGGAGCGGACGACGCAGCCGGGCCGGCCACCTTCCGCGAGGGCCGGGGCAACCCGAACTTCGTGGCGGCGCTCGTCCTGCTGCCGCTTTCCGGTGCCCTGATGACGCTGGTCATGGCGATCGGGCCGCTCGCCAGCGCCCACGCGCACCACTCGGCGGAGCTGGGGGCCGCATTGATCCAGTGGCACCTGGTCGGGATGTTCGCCCCGGCACTGATCAGTGGCGAGCTGATGCGCAGGATCGGCCCCTGGCACACCGCGCTCACCGGCATCGGGATCACACTGCTCGGCGGGGTCGCGGGGGCCTTCGGCGACGGCGCGGTCCCGATGATGACGGCGATGATCTGTGCGGGCGTGGGCTGGAACTTCACGTACCTGGCCGGAACGGCGTTCCTGGTGCGCAGCTACGCGACCGGCCGGGGCTCGCGCCTCCAGGCGGTCGTGGAGGGCGCCACCGGCGCCGCGTCCGTCGTCGCGTCCCTGCTGTCGGCCACCGCGTTCGACACCCTGGGGTGGCGGATGTCGAGCGTGCTGGTGCTCGCCGTCGCCGGACCGCTGCTGGTGTGGCAGCGGCGGTACGGAAGGCGGAACGCGACGGCGGCGGACGCGTTCGACCTGTCCGTGGTGTCCGCTCGCCCGGCGGCCGAGGATGCCTGAGGACCCGGGCACCCCGGGCCCGAGCCGGGCCGCGTTCCTCCAGCGCGAGACCCAGCTGTGCAGCGTCCCCGGACGCACCCCAGGTCCTCGGCGACCTCCTCACCTGCGGTCCCGGCGAGGACCTCGCCCGACGGTCGCGGCGCCCCGTCCTGCCCGCGCCGCGGTGTCGTATGCCTCGGCGCAGCTCCGCTCAGCGGCATCAGATATTTAGTACGATAATGAAGTAAAAAGAGTGATTCGTATTAATTTCACAAAGGGTGATCGGCGCTTGGAAGAGGGTTTCTGTGTCGGGGTCTCGGGGCGGACAGTGAGTCGGCCGAGCAGCGAAGAAGTACTGCGGGATCCGAGGCGGCTCGCGGCCGTGGAGTCGGTTCGCGCGGTCGACGGCCTGGCCGAGGACGCCTTCGACCGGACAGCGCGGCTAGCCCTCCGGCTGCTGAACGGCGCAGGAGCGCTGATCTGTGTGGTCGGTGACGGCGGCCAGACGCTCAAGTACCGGGCCGTACAGGCCGCGCTCGGGGAAAGGGGCTGGGAGCGCGCCGTCGGCTCGAAGCTGTGTGCCGAGGCAGTGGTCTCGGGGCGTCCGATCGTGATCGCCGACATGCACGACCATCCCGCACACGCCGACCCCGCGGTCGCCGGCAGCGATGTGAGAGCTTGCCTGGGGGCGCCGCTGCTGCTGGGCGAGCAGCCGATCGGCGCGCTGTGGGTCGTCGACGTCCGACCCCGGAGCTGGGACCAGGAGGAGCGGCGCTCCCTCGAACGGCTTGCCGTATCGCTGATGAACGAGATTCGGCTGCAGCTGTACATAGCCGAACGCAACCGGCTGTACGAGCAGGCCGCAGCGGCTGCCGTGGCTGAGCGCCGACGCTCACGGCAGTTGCGGGACCTGGCCCGCGCCAGCGTGCAGATCAACGCCGCACCCTCGCTGGAGCAGGCGCTGCAGGCGGTCACCGACCATGCCCGGGAGCTGGTCGGTGCACATCAGTCCCTGACCAGCTTCACCACCGACCCGGTTCGCAACTATGCGATGTCCGCCCTGTCGCTCTCGGACAGGTACGCCGCCTGGCGCCATGTGAAGGTCCCCGCGCAGGGAGAGGGGATCTTTCTCCTGGTGTGTCAGAACAACCGTGCGATGCGGATGACTCAAGAAGAGCTTGAAGCCCATCCGGCCTGGCGCGGCTTCGGCTCCTACGCGGGGAAACACCTGCCGATGCGCGGCTGGTTGGCCGTGCCGCTGATCGCTTCCGACGGTCAGAACCTCGGTGTGATCCAGCTCTCCGACAAGGAGGACGGCGGTGAGTTCACTGCCGACGACGAGGCGGTTCTCACCCAGCTCGCCCAACTGGCATCCGCGAGTATCGAGCGGGCTGCCAACCTGGAGAACCAGTATGAGATCGCCCGCACCCTCCAGCGGAATCTGCTGCCGCGAAGCCTTCCAAAGCAGTCGGCGGTGGAGTTTGCCTCGCGGTATCTGCCCGCGGCATCCCGGGCCGGGGTGGGCGGTGACTGGTTCGACGTGATCGGTTTGTCCGGCGGCCGGGTCGCGCTGGTGGTCGGCGACGTGGTCGGGCACGGCATACACGCTTCCGCGGCCATGGGGAGGCTGCGGACAGCCATCCGCACCCTCGCCGATGTCGATCCCACCCCCGACGAGCTGCTCACCCGGCTCGACGACATGGTCATCCAGATGTCCGCGGAGTCCGGTGCCGACGCACCCGACCAGACGGCGAGCGCACCGTCGGCGATATCGCGGGCCGGCCTCGACACCGTCGACGCGGGGCACGATGTCGAGGCAAACGTCGGTGCCACCTGTCTGTACGCGGTGTACGACCCGGTGTCCGGGCGCTGCTCGATGGCCCGCGCCGGGCATCCGCCACCCTTCTTCGTCGCCCCGGACGGAACCGCCGCCTTCCTTGACCTGCCGGCCGGACCGCCACTCGGCCTCGGCGGCCTGCCCTTCGAGTCGGTCGACGTGGAGCTGCCGGAGGGCAGCCTGCTCGCCCTCTACACCGATGGGCTGGTGGAGTCCCGCAAGCGCGACCTGGACGTCGGGCTGGAGACCCTGCGCAGTGTGCTGACCGAGCCCGTGGACTCCCTTGAGCGGCTGTGCGACCGCACCGTACAGGCGCTGCTGCCCGATCCACCTGCCGACGACGCCGCCCTGCTGCTGGTCCGGTCCCACACCCTGGACGACGAACGGGTCGCCAGCTGGACCGTGCCCGCAGATCCGGCCGCAGTGGCCGGAATCCGTACCGAGGCCGTCCGAACGCTCGTGGCATGGGGACTCGAGGAGCTTGAGTTCGTCACCGAGCTGGTGGTGAGCGAGCTGGTCACCAACGCCATCCGATACGGCAGCCCCCCGATCCAGCTGCGGCTGATCTACGACCGCACGCTGATCTGTGAGGTCTCCGACAGCAACAGCACCGCACCGCACCTGCGGCGGGCGCGGACCTTCGACGAGAACGGCCGCGGCCTGCTGCTCATCGCCCAACTGACCCAACGGTGGGGCACCCGGCAGACCACCACCGGCAAGACCATCTGGTGCGAGCAGGCCCTGCCCGCGACCAGCGAGCTGTCGCCGAAGGCCCACGCCGCCTAGGTGTTCTGTCCACAGAACTCCGACTCCGAGTCAGTCAGTTGCACTCGCGTCACGCAAGACGGTCTATCGGACCAGACCGTGCCACGAAGGCACATGTCGCACATTGATCACGACTCGATACACGCTCCAATCGCCGGGCTCTCTCCCGTACCTGGCAGCGTCGGAATTAGCAGGCCACCTGCATGGCGTCGCCGTCTCAGTGGCGCCTTGGCAACGTCCCGCACACCTCAGACTCTCTCCGCGTCATGGTGTACACGCACACGGGCTCGTCCTGCGGATGCCTGATCGCGGCTTCGGAGACAGCCAAGCGCAGTGGCCCGTCGTGCTGAATGGGGACGACAGATGTGGTGCAGGGCCCGGAAAGTGGTGCTCGCCCGGGCTGCGGAACGTGCTGGCAGCGAAGGGGTGCCTCAGCGCGCTCCACGGTGAGGGAAAGCCAACCAATGCTCGACCACGCGGCGAACTCGCCAGCCCGCACGTCCACCATGCACGTCGAGCTTGACAGCGTGGCGTTGTCAGGTTCGACGTGCGGAGCCGGGGAGCGCGGTCAGGTGTTGATGACGCCGGCGCCGGGGCGGGCGTTCTCGTCCGATTCCGCCTGCGAGCTCGTTGCTGCACGCTGCTCCAACAGGTGCGACACAGCGTTGCGGAGCTCGGTGTCGGGCTCGGCCATGAAGCGTGTGCGCAGTGCCACGATCTCGGGGCCGGCGCTCTCGGGTGATCCGGCGTTGAGCGGCGGCTCGGGGTCGTATTCCATGACGAGCTGGGCGAACTTCGCGGCCTTCTCGCCCAGGGTGTGAGCGACGATGGTGAGCCCGAAATCGATTCCTGCGGTCACACCGCCACCTGAGAACCTGTTGCGGTCGATGCACACACGTTCCGTCGATACTTCGACGCCCATCCGTGCCAGCTGGTCCCTGGACGCCCAGTGCGTGGCTACGCGGTAACCGTCGAGGAGTCCGGCTGCCGCAAGGACGAGCGGACCGTTGCACACCGCCGTGATGTACGAGGCAGTCGCACCGCGATCCGACAGCCATGCGATGGTGGCCGGGTCGAGCATCGGCTTGTACACCATCCCGCCACCAGGAACGAACAGGATGTCGAGCTGCTCAGGGCAGTCGTCGAAGGTGGTCGTGGGAGCGATGGTCATGCCGCCGTCGTCCGAGAGGACAGGGTCGAGGGTCTCGGCCACGAGGTGGACCTTCATGCCCGCCAGTACAAAAGTGGTGTATGGACCAACAAGGTCGAGCGCGGTGTGTCCCTCGTAGAGAAGGATGCCGACTTCCAGTGGCTGCGCATCGCCTGTCAGGTGGTCGGGCCAGTTCGTCGCGTGGTCCGTCATTTTGAAGCCTCCGAGATTCAAACGCTTGTAGTGTTTCTGCCGTGACGCTGTGAGGTCCCCGGGCTGGCGTACTCCCCACGCGGGTTCGATCCACCGCGTCGTCCGCCGACAACTGGAGCTTGCCTCATCTGCCAGTTACAGTCAAACTGAAACTCTCGTGATCGAATGAGGTCCCGTGACCATCCCGCCCCAGCCCACCAGTACCGCCTTCCTGCTCGCAGCCCTCGGCAGGCGCGTGCGCAGCGACGTCGAACACGCACTGAAACCGACCGGCTACACCCTGCGCCACCTCGCCGCGCTCGGGCATCTGCGTCGCGAACCCGGCCTGTCCTACAGCGAGTTGGGGCGCCGGGCAGGGATCACCGCCCAGAGCGCTCAGGCCACCGTCCGTCACCTTGAGGAAAGGGGGGCCGTCGAGCGGCGCACCGAAGCAGGTCGCGGCCGCACCGCCGAACTCCACGTCACCGAAGACGGCATGCGACTGCTCGTCGCCGGCCAGGATGCCTACGCCGCGGCCGACGCGGGCCTACAGGACGCACTCGGTCCTGACGCCTGCCGCGATCTCACCGGCCTGCTGCTCCAGGCGCTCTCCGCTCGCACCGGCTGACCCTGCGCGCGACATGCGGCGAGCCGTCACCGCGACGCTTGGTGGTTGAGGCGACGCACTCGGGCTGCTCAGAGTCATCTCAGGGGCAGTGCCGTGGATGCGAGTGCAGGGAACTGCTCGCGCTCGACCATCGACGGGCAGTCAAGCAGGGCGCTGGTGACCAGCTCCACCAGGCGCCCGCGCGCCGCGCGGCCAGGATCGCTCTCGCTCGTAGTGGGCGAGGGTGATGTCGGGCCAGGGCGGACGCGGCGCACCCGGTCGAACAGGGTGGGGTGGTCGGCCTTGACCTGGGTGATGTAGTGGGCGCCGCGTTCGGGGAACCAGGTGCCGCGGGCGTGCTGGGTGTGCAGGGCATCGGCGGTGATCACGGTGCCGATGACGTCGAGTGGGTCCAGCAGCGGGGCGAAGGCGGAGATCTCGTTGCTCTTGTCGGCGACCTGGTGCTGGGCGCGGACGGTGCCCGTGTGGTCCATCGCGGCGAGCAGGGTGACGTACGTGGTGGTGGCGGTGCGCGAGCCGCGCAGGGCTTTGCCGTCGACCTCGATCGCCTGCAGTCCGGGGCCCGTTTGCTTGCCGGCTACCGGCTACCGGCTACCGGCTTGGCACTTCATGGGATGGGATGAGGGGTTTACCGTCAGGTTTCATGACGTACCAGTTGCCGCCGTTCAGAAAGACGTCCTGTCCGCTGTGTTCGCCAGGTGTCGTATCGGCAGCGTACCGGTAGAGCGGCCAGCCGTGGTAAGTAACGACGTAACCGCTGGGGGGTTTGGGTAGAGTACCCAATTGGCTTCCGTCAACGCCGGCGCCAGCTGCCGGGGACGCGCCGTCGACGGCCATGAGCGGGGGCCAGATCGTCTCGCAGCCGAACGTGCAGCTGACTGTCGAGGCGTTGTCTGGCTCAAAGATATAAAGAACGCTTCCCTTGCCGTCGACGAGTATGTTGCCGAGATCTTTAGTGTCTAGAACTGCAATGGCTGACGCGCGAGCATCAGCTTTCGCCGAGTCGTGGCCTGTGCAGCCGACGAGTGTGGCGAAGAGGCCCACAGCTATTACGGCCGAGAACAAGCGGTGTGTAGACGCTGGCATGCCTACAGCCTTTCTGTCAGTTGCATGAGGGAAGAATCAGTGACCGTGGCCCAGGCCAAGAGGGTTAGTCGAGTGGGATAAACGGAACGCAGGCTCGCGGCGACGATCAGCTGACGGAGTTCAGATACGTCGAAGCCTAATCGGAAAGCCGCTTGGCGACACAGTCAACTGGGATTTATTCACCGAGGAGGGTTCTGGCAAGTAAGCTCATTCGTCTTGGGAGGAGCGACGCAATACTGAGTGCGTTACTTCGAAATTAACTCAGCAGGGATCGCCCATACCAGTCGTGCTTCCCGGTAACACCGGGCAGGATCGCGAATAGCGCACTGGATTTGGCCACTGTGAAGCGTGCGAGGGCATCTGATGTGGCCAGTCGTTGCTGTACCGGGATGAAACTGGTGAGGGGATCGGCCTGGTAGGAGACGAAGATCAGGCCGGCGTCCTCGTCGGCCGCGGTGCCACTTGCCTGCCCTATGGAGTAGGAATAAGATCGCCGGAGCATTTCTTCACCGCCTCGGCGGTGCGCCGCAAGGCGGATATGGGCATCCACCGGGATGGTCGGTGCTCCGGACGGGTCTGTAGCGTTCAGGTCGACCGGATCGGACTCTTTGCGCCCACCGAGCGGGGCTCCCGACGAGATGTATCGGCCTACCGCACGGTCCCGTGTTTTCGACCCGGCGCTTTCCCATGCACTCAAGAGCATGCGGAATCGGCGTACGACGACGTAGCTTCCGCCTGTCATCCATGCTGGCGAAGCCGCGTCGATCCAGACTGGTCCGCCGTTGGATGTACGACTGACGGTGATGTTGTTGGTGCCGTCGATCTGGCCCATGAGATTCCGGCCGTTGCTGCTACTGGTCGAGGAGGTAGCACCGCGGAAGCCATTCATCTGCCAGCGGGGCCGCAGGACACGCTTGGCAGCCGCGCGGACGGCACGCACAGCGCCTCCGAGATACAGGGCATCGTCCGAGCAAAGCTGCACGAAGACCGCGCCGTGTGAGGCTGCGACTTCGAGCTCGTCGCCGGGGAACAACGGCAGGTCGACGAGTGAAGGCGGGCGCTGTATGCCAAGTTGATCGAGGGCGGTGCCTCCGAGCCCGACGGTCATGGTGAACTTTCCTGGCGCTGAGCCGGTAGACACCAATGATGGGTCGACTGAGGTGTCCCCCCTCATCAGTGCCGCCGCAAGAGCCGTCCACGCGCGCATCACGTCCGCCAGGTCGGACTTCGCCGCCGAGGTTTTCAGGTCGAAGGCGAGGAAAGCCGCATTGCTCGGGGGCGGATCGGCGATGCCAGGCTGGTGGGCGCCGAAGAACGGAATGGTGGAGGGCGTATGGGGCGTCGGCGACGGCTCCGCTTGGCCTGTCCCATTGCGGGAGAGTTGCGTTCCGGCGGCAGTTCCGACTGCTGCAGCGCCCAGAGTGGCGGCGGCGCTGCCGGTCAAGAATCTGCGGCGGGTACGTTCTTGCTCGTTCATCAGTCAGATATTCCTGTTTGTGCGTAAATGGCCGTCGTGATCATGGCAGTATGCGTGACCCTGATGAGGTGGAGCGATAGGTGGTCTCAGGCATTTGTGTCTGCCGCCGGTATCTTGTCCAGCAGTTTGGTGAAAGTGGCCGAGAATCGCCAGGTAGTGTGATTCCACGGAAACAGTCGTGAGTTGACGAAGGACTGGTCATTTCGTGAGTCTCAGAGTCTGAGGAGTGGATCGACAGCTACTGCGGCGAACAGCAATGCGAGATACGCATTTGATGCTGCAAACATTCGCATTGGTCGAGGCGAAGCTGCCGCTCGACGGGCGGCAACCTGAAACCGAAGGGCCTCCCATACGAACCATCCCCCACCGGCTACAGCTATTGCTGAATAAATCCAATTCATTCCGGCAATGGGAATGAGGAGAATGGAGGTTACGGCGGTCGCGACGGCGTATGCGGTTACTTTTTTGGCCACGTACTCGATGCTTCGGACTGCGCCGAGCATGGGGACGTTGACACGGCGGTAGTCCTCGCCGTACTTGACGGACAGCGGCCAATAATGCGCCGGGGTCCAAAAGAAAATCACGAGAAAAAGCGTTACCGCCGGCCACGACACGGTCCCTGTCTCCGATGCCCAGCCAATGATCACAGGGAAGCAGCCGGCGATTCCGCCCCACACGATGTTTTGCTCGGTGCGGCGCTTGAGGGTCATGGTGTACACGACGACATACCATAGAATCGCGCAGACAGACAGTACAGCGGCCAGGTAATTTACCAGGAAACAGAACCAGACCGTCGAGGAGATTGCCAGGAGCCAGGCGAAGATCAGGCCGGACCGCGGTGTCACCTCTCCGGTTACCAAAGGGCGGCCAGATGTGCGTTTCATCCGGGCATCCATGTCTCGGTCCAGGTACATATTGAAAGCCGAGGCGCTGCCTGAGCTTGCCGCTCCACCGATGAGCGTCACTACGACGAGCGACAAATTTGGCAAGCCGCGATGAGCCAGAACCATGGTCGGCGCAGTCGTGACAAGCAGGAGTTCCATCACTCGCGGCTTTGTCATGACAACGTAGGCGCGGATACGTAGAAATATCCTATGCGCAATTGCGACTGACGTATCGCGGGCGAGCTGGGATGCGAGTGGTTTGCCCCGGTCTTCTGCTTTTCGAACCTCCGTTGGCACACCACTTTGTCGAGTCTCTCCGCCGCTCACAACGGCCTACCTTTCCGGCGTAGGGCAGCAAGCCTCGCGGCTGCTCCCGCGTCGGCTCTCGATCTGCGCAACTTGCAGTCTAGCTGTAGGTGTGACGGGTCATGGACGGGGGCCGATGATCCGTGCTGTCACGGCCGACAAGCAGAGCGCTGAGACAGGGCCGTTGCCGCCGCCCGGTACGCGCGGAGTGGGCTCCATCCCGATCATCCCGATCGCGAGCCGACTGACGTCAGAGGACGGACGGCGTGGAGGACCTTCGTGATGCCGGTCGCTTTGAGCGGCGTCGCCTGGATGATCTGTTCCAAGGGGTCAGTGATCGAACGCGGTCAGCGACCGTAGGACTTGCTGTCCTGTGTGGGCGTTGTGCCATATCGCCGCGGTCAGGGCGAGGATGCGCTGCATGACACGGGTGACGACGCCGGCGGGCGTGCGTCCGCGGTGACGTTCGAGGTCGAGTCGGCCCTTGAAGGTCTCGTTGACCGACTCGATGACCTGCCGCAGTGGCTTGAAGAGATGTGCGCCGGGTCGCCCCCGTTCGCCTTTGTGTGTCGGCCGCAGCAACTGGGCGCCTTGTTCGGCGAGTTCGCGTTCGAGGGGGACGCCGAGTAGTTCTTGTCGCCGGTCAGTGTCTGGCCGGGACGGTGGTGGAGGAGGTCGGGTTCGGCGGCGAGGAGGTCGAGCAACGGCTACGACTACGACCACCTGCGGAAATGGCTTCGCGAGCGTCGCATCCGTCGCCGTATCGCCCGCAAGGGCATCGAGCCGTCCACACGGCTCGGCCGCCACCGCTGGGTCGTCGAAGGGACGGTGTCCTGGCCGGCGGGATGCCGCCGCCTGCTCCGCCGCTGCGAACGCAAGGCCGAGCGCTTCCGGGCCTTCGTCGGCATAGCCGCAACCCTCGTCGCCCATCGTCGACTCACCAGGTGAAACAACGTCTTAGCCCGCTGCCTGTGGATCTGACGACGCTGACAGCACGGCGGGGAGCGGCTCAGGTCGCTCATGCACCAAGTAGTTCGTACAGCTCGTAGAGCTCAATTCGCCGACCTGTAAAGAACGGTGTTTCTTCACGCACATGCAACCGTGCCCGTGTGGCGCGGAGTGTCCGCATCATGTCCACGAGGTCAATCGGATCGTCAGCTTCAAGCGGAAGGATCCACTCGTAGTCGCCGAGGGCGAACGCCGAGACTGTGTTCGTCAGCACCGAGCGGTACGCCGCCCCAGCACGACCATGCTCGGCAAGGAGGTCACGTCGCTCTTCCTCAGGAAGCAAGTACCACTCATAACTCCGGTTGAACGGGTACACAGTGAGCCACCTGGCCGGCGGAACACCCCTTATGAAGGCTGGTACATGGTTCCGATTGAACTCGGCCTCGCGATGGACCCCCATCGCGTGCCATACCGGCTTCAGTCCCGTGAACACTTGCTCCTGTCGCAGTACGCGCGCAGCCGACTGCAGTCGTTCCGGGTCTGCCCCGTGCAGCCAGATCATCAAGTCTGCTCCAGCTCGCAGACCTGATACGTCATACATGCCTCGCAGGACCACGCCGTCCGAGGAGACGGCGTCCAAGACGGACGAAAGGCTGCCCATCGCCCTCTCGTCGACCACAGGGCGCTCGTCCCCGACGCTGTAGACGTTCCACAGCGTGAAGGCAGGCCCAGCTGTTTCGTTGTCGCTCACGAGAATCTCCTTGGTCCAGATGAGGGGGCGCCGGCTGCGCGGTGCCGGCGGTGGTCTCTGGCCGTACCACTTCGAGGCGCGTGCCGCGGGCGGACGGGGAAGCAGGCGCCTCAAGTGTGCCTGCGTCCAGACGCCAACCTACAGCATGCCTGAAAGTACCCCTGGGTGGCCTCCGGGGCTGCGGTAGGTGCTATGTTTCAGGTGGGCTGCAAGTTGCTTAGGGGTGGCGTCTGGGCGCCGGGAACGCCGTCATCTCTTCTGGTCAGCCTCATCGTGTCGACCCACCCGTAGGACGACAAGCGTTTCTCACTTCACACCGGAGGCCGGCTTCCCGCGGAAATTTCGGTGGTCTGAGTAATAGGAGCGGCAATGTTCATCGTGCACAACGTTCGATCCGCAAAGCACGCCGAATCATGACCAAGATCCTTCTTTCCCTCCATGTCCTGGCTGCCATCATCGCGATCGGCCCTGTATCCGTTGCCGCCAGTATGTTCCCGCCAACTGCCCGCCGTGCCGGGGCGAGCGAGTCGGCCGCTTCCGCAGCGGCTACAGCCCAACTCCTTCACCGCATCTGCCGGGTCTACGCCGGCCTCGGGCTGGCTGTCCCGGTATTGGGGTTCGCCACTGCCTCGTACATGGGCATCCTCGGGAGCGGATGGTTGATCGCATCGATCATCTTGACCGCGGCGGCGGCCGGCCTCCTCGTCATCCTCGTACTGCCCAGCCAGGAAAAGCTCCTCGGCCACATCAGCACCAACGGCACCATCGAGCGATCACATACTGCGCAACTAGCCATGTATACGGGCTTTTTCAACCTGTTGTGGGCGGCGGTCACTGTCTTGATGGTCGTCCGTCCCGGCTCCACTACGGGGGCATGAACATGGTCCGCAATCGCACGCCTCTCAAGATTGCGGCCTTGGTCGAACTCATCTCCCTAGCGGTTCTTCTGGTAAATCTCGCCATGGTGCACAATGCGTCCGTTGCATCCTTGACAGGTCCAGTCCATGGATGTGCGTATTTGGTGGCGATCGGCAGCGTGTTCCGCGATCCGCTGAAGCGAGGTGCAATCGTTGCTCTGGCTTTCGTTCCCGGGGTAGGTGCCACACTCGCTCTGAGGCAGCTCTCCTCTGTCGAGAAACCCGTCGCATCCATCGGGGGCTGAGTGTGCAGCAGCAGCCCTGTCACCGTATGGGCTCTGTGCGGACCTTGCGGTGCGAGGTGTTGTGTTCCTCCTTGCACGTCGGCAGAGCAATAGTCAAGACCTGTGGATCAAGCCCGTGGCGAGCCCCCAGCCTCATTGAGCGGTGTACATCGTGAAGTCGCAGGTCACGGGTCTGGTGTGAATGGTGAATTGGGTACTCGTGCCGGTCGGCGGCCGATGACCATGGCGTAGATCATCGGGCAGGTCTGGCTCCGGCGGGATGCAGGGTTCGGCTGCGCCCACGACCGGCCCCCGGCTACGATCCGTCATCAGGTCGACACGCCGTGAGAAGGCGGGAGGGCGCGGGGGATGCAGGAGCGGCAGTGGATCACCGCCCGCCGGAGCGAACTGGACGCTCTCGCCGATGAGTTGGCCAAGCAGCTCCAGGAGGTCCAGGCCGAGCGGGATGAACTGGCGATCGCGGAGCGGGTGCTGAACCGCGGCCGCGGCGTTGGACCAGGCCGTCAAGCTCACCGGCGACAGCAAGACCGACACCACCAACCGGGCCCTGCAGATTACGCCCACCTGGAGAAAGTCATCCAGGACGGCCGCACCCTGTACACCCGGCCGGCCGGCAGCGACGAGCTCGAGCGCCTCTTCTTCGTTTGAACGCCTTACCGCGGTTCTGTGGTCACGTACCGCCTGGCCGCCACCCCGCCCCGGCGGCCTGGCTCCACACGAGCCGGTCGCCGGGGCGTTCGCCATCGTGACGGCACAAGGGCATGGTCAGCCCTGACCCGGCTGGGTGGTCACCGTGCCGTCATCGGCTCCGGTGCGCTGTGAGCGCGACGGTAGGCCAGGGGTGACAGGCCCAGGTACGTGTGGAAGTGCTTGCGCAGGGCGACGGGGTCGCCGAAGCCGCAGACGGTGGCGATCCGCGCGACGGTCAGGTCGGTGGATTCCAGCAGCAGGCGCGCGTGCGCCAGCCGCTGCTGCGCCAGCCACTTCAGCGGGCTGCTGCCCACCTCACTGCGGAACCGCCGGGTGAAGGTGCGCACGCTCATGTGCGCGTGCCGGGCCATGTCCTCCAGTGTGACCGGCTCGGCCAGCCGGTCCAGCGCCCACTGGCGGGTCGCCGAAGTGGAACGGTCGGTGTCCTGCGGAACCGGGTGCTCGATGAACTGGGCCTGCCCGCCCTCGCGCCACGGCGCCACGACGCAGCGCCGCGCGGCGGCCGAGGCCACCGCCGCCCCGTGGTCCAGACGGACCAGGTGCAGGCACAGATCGATGCCGGCCGCTCCGCCGGCGGACGTCAGGATGCGTCCGTTGTCGACGAACAATACGTCCGGATCGACCTCGACGTCGGGGAACAGCCGCGCCAGCGCGTCACACAGCGCCCAGTGGGTGGTGGCCCGCTGGCCGTCCAGCAGACCGGCCGCCGCGAGCAGGAAGGCCGAGGTGCACAGGCTGACGATGCGGGTTTGCGGCCCTATCCGGTCCAGCGCCGCGGCGAGTTCCTCGGGGAGCGCGCCGGTCGCGAGCAACTGCTCGCTGGGCTCCTGTGTGGCGAGAACGACGGTGTCCGCGGTCTCCAGCGCAGACTCGTCGTGGTCGACGAGGATCCGGTAGTCCTCGCGCGTGCGCACCGGCCGGCCGCCGAGGGAACAGGTGCTGACGGAGTACAGACGGGTCCCATCCGGTTCACAGGCCTCGTTGAACACCCGGGCCGGGATGCCCAGGTCCAGCGGCTGGACTCCGTCGAGGGCGAGAACGACAACACGATGTGTCATGGCCAGAATGGTACGACAGATGTCCTCCCGGCCACTCACCCGCCTCTGCGGGCACACGCCACTGTTTCTTGTGCCGGGACCGCGGTCCCGGCGAAAGAAAGCGTGAGACGGACATGAGCGAGGACAACATGAGTGAGCACACCATGCGGGCAGTCACCATCAGCGAGTTCGGCGGAGCGGAGGTGCTGACCGTCGAGGAGGTCGCGCGCCCCGAGCCGCTGCCGACCGAGGTGCTGGTACGGGTGCACGCCGCCGGGATCAACCCGGTGGACTGGAAGACCCGCGAGGGCCAGGGCATGGCGGGGCTGCAGACGCTCCCGCTGATCCTCGGCTGGGACGTGTCCGGTGTCGTCGAGGAGGTCGGCTTCGGCGTCACCACCCTGAAGGTCGGCGACGAGGTGTACGGCATGCCGTGGTTCCCGCGCGCCGCCGGCGGCTACGCCGAGTACGTGACCGCACCGGCCCGCCAGTGGGCCCGCAAGCCGGCCACCCTCGACCACGCGCACGCGGCCGCCGTGCCGCTGGCGGCGCTGACCGCCTGGCAGACCGTGGTCGGCACCGCCCACGTCCAGGCCGGCCAGCGCGTCCTGATCACGGCCGCCGCCGGCGGAGTGGGCCACTTCGCGGTCCAGTTCGCCCGGCACCTGGGCGCCCACGTGATCGCCACCGCCAGCGAAGCACGCCACCGCTGGCTCAAGGAACTCGGCGCCGACGAGATCATCGACTACACCACCACCCGCTTCGAGGACGTCGTCAAGGACGTCGACGTCGTCATCGACCTGGTGGGCGACGCCCACGACCAGACCAGCACCCGCTCGCTGAAGGTCCTGCGCCCCGGTGGCCTGCTGGTCGCCATCCCGGCCGGTGTCTCCCCGGACCTGGCCCAGGCTGCCGAGGCAGCCGGCGTGCGCGTCACTGCGTACCTGGTCGAGCCGGACGGTCCCGCGCTGGCCACGATCGCAGACCTGATCGAGGAGGGCGAGGTCGCCGTCGAGGTGGAGAAGACCTTCCCGCTGGAGCAGGCCGGCGCGGCCCACGCCCGCGTCGAGGCCGGCCGCACCCGCGGCAAGGTCGTCCTCACCGTGACCGACTGACCTTACCTGCAAACAGTCAGGAGCAGCACCGTGTACTACGAGATCCGCCGCTACCAGGCGCAGCCCGGACGCCGCGAGGAGTGGGTGCGCTACATGGAGGACGTGGTCATCCCGTTCCAGGCCTCGCTGGGCATGGACGTGACCGCCTCCTTCGTCGACGCCGAGGACGAGGACGGCTACGTGTGGATCCGCCGGTTCGAGGACGAAGCCCAGAGCGAGGCCCTGTACACAGCCGTGTACGAGCACGACCGCTGGAAGAACGAGATCGGCCCGGTCGTCTACGACCTGCTGATCCCCGAGAAGTCCGTCGTCACCCGTGTGGTCCCCACCCCGGCCTCACCCCTGCGATGACCTGGCTTGCGGCCGCTTCATCCGCCACCGCACCGCACAGCGCAGCACAACAGCGAAGAGAAGGAACCCAACCCATGAGCAAGAAACTCAACCTCGCTGCGGCCGTAGCTGCCGCAGCGGCCGTCTTCGTGTCGGCCCCCTACGCGTCGGCCGCCGCGGGGCGGGAACACCCCAAGCCCGTCGTCACGGACGTCAAGACCGTGGCCTCGTTCGACTGGTCCGCCGGGGAGGTACCGGAGAACATCACCGTCAACCCGGACAGCACCCTGACGGTCTCGATGCTGGGCAGCTACGCCGGCAAGCGGCCGGAGCTGGTGCGGGTGAGCGCCAACGGGCAGCACAAGACTGTGCTGGTGACCGGCGTCCTTGGTGACGGCTTCACCGGGAACACCCGGGGCAGCGACGGGACCATCTACTACAACGTGTGGTCCAAGGACGCCTCGCGCGCAGGAGTGTGGAAGCTGCCCCCGGGCGGCCACCCCAGCCGCCTCGCGGCCCTGCCCGCGGACGGCCTGCCGAACGGGCTAGCGATCGACCCTTCCGGGCACATACTCTACGTCTCCGACAGCTACAAGGGCACGATCTGGGCCGTCCCGGTCGCAGGGGGCCAAGTCAGAACGTGGCTGACCGACCAGGCTCTCGCGCCGGTCCCGACGGCTTCGATACCGATAGGCGTCAACGGGCTGCGCTACCACAACGGGGCGGTATGGGTCACAAACTTCAACAAAAGCACCCTGCTGCGGGTTCCCGTGACCGCTGCCGGGAAGCCGGGCCGCATCCACCAGGTGACCGGTGGTGAGGTGGGCATTGACGACTTCAACTTCCTCTCTGCCCGCTCCGACATTGTGTTCACCGCGCTGAACACGCAGAACATGGTGGACGTGGTCTACCCGAACGGCACGAAGGTCACCGTGCTCACTGCGGCCGACGGGCTGGCCAGCCCCACCGCCACCGCCGTGCGCGGCCACGAGCTGTACATCACCGACGCCTCGCTTGCCGCCCCGCACCACGCGCAGCTGCAGGGCGGCCGGATCAACCTCGCGGGGTTGCAGGGCAGCTGACCGTGCAGCGCCGGAGCCACGGCCTCACACTTCGCCGCTCCCCGGCCTCGCCGGGGGGCGGCGCCGGCGTGCCGTCCGCACGCCGACCGAGCGCGGCAGTTGTCGCAGTGATCGGCGGTCGCCTGCAGTTGAGGCTGGCAAACTCGTTCGTCGGCCATGGTTCGGTCTTCGGTCATGGGCCAGGTCTCCCAGACCAAGTCCAGGCGCCGGTACGCGTCGTCGAACAGGCGTCGGCCAGTGGGACGGTGACCGTCACCGTCGTCAGGGACATGGAATAGTCCTTGATCGTGACCTGGCACCGGTCGTCGTCTTCGTCGAGCTCGATGAACAGCCACGGAGCGCGTTTTCCCTCGCGCCAGGCGATGTCCTGGCCCGCGTCGAGCGAGTCCAGGGCTTGCTGCCACTGCCGCAGGTCCTTGGGGAAGATCCAGGTCTTGAGGGTGCCACCGACGAAGGGCGTATCGACCACGAACTCTCCGACCAGGACATCGGCCTCGGTGGGACGCTTCCGCTCCTCCTTCCCCGTGACCCGGAGAATGACGCTATTGCCATCCCCCTCCAGGCGGATCAGATCGATCGGATCCTCAGCCATGACTGCCCCTCCCGACTCGCGCATGTTGCCGAAAACTAATCGTCGGCACGGACACAGGGTCGGCTGAGGTGTGTCAGGCCGCGTGGGCTTCGAGGCGTTCGACGAGGTGTCCGCGTTCGAAGCGGGATCCGGCGCGGACGAGGGCGACGAGGTGGGGCGCACTCACGGACCGCCACCGCTGCTGGGCGGACTCGATGAGTTTGAAGACCATGGCCAGGGCGGCGGTGCGGGAGCCGGCGCCGCGGGTGACCTTGGTCCGCAGCCGGACGGTGGAGAAAGTCGACTCAATGGGGTTCGTGGTGCGCAGGTGGATCCAGTGCTCGGCCGGGAAGTCGTAGAACGCCAGCAGCTGATCCTGGTCTTCGGTGATCTTTTTGACCGCCTTGGGGAACTTCGCGCCGTAGAGCTGGGCGAACGTCTCGATCGCCGCCTCGGCATGGTCGCGGTGCTCGGCATTGCAGATGTCCTGCATGGCCTTCTTCGCGCCCGGCTGCGCGGACTTCGGCATCGAGTCGAGGACATTGGCCGTTTGGTGAACCCAGCACCTCTGCTCGCGGGTTTCGGGGAACACCTCGCCCAGCGCCTTCCAAAAGCCCAGGGCGCCGTCCCCGACCGCGAGCACCGGGGCGCGCATACCCCGGCGGGCGCAGTCCCGCAGCAGGTCAGCCCACGACTCGCCCGATTCACGGTAGCCGTCCTTGAGGGCGACCAGTTCCTTGGAGCCGTCGGCGCGGACCCCGATGAGCACCAGAACGCAGGCTTTGGCCTCCTCCAGGCGGACGTTGAGGTGGATGCCGTCGGCCCACACGTAGACGTAGTCGACCTCCGCGAGGTCGCGGTCCATGAAGGCGGCGTGGTCGGCCTGCCACTGCGTCGTCAGCCGGGTGACCGTCGCCGCCGAGAGCCCGGCGGACGAGCCGAGGAACTGCTCCAGGGCGGGTACGAAGTCGCCAGAGGACAGGCCGTGCAGGTAGAGCAGCGGCAGCACCTCGCTGATCTTCGGGGACTTGCGGCACCACGGCGGCAGGATCGCGGACGAGAACCGCTTGCGCTCGCCCGTGGCTTCGTCAACGCGCTTGTCGTTCACCCGAGGCGCCCTCACCTCGACCGCGCCGGCCGCGGTGGTGACCTGCCGGGACTGGTGATAGCCGTTGCGGACCACCAGGCAGCGCCCCTTGTCGTCGCACTCATCCGCCAACTCGGCTATGTAGGCGTTTACTTCGGCCTCCAGCGCGGCGGCCAGCATCCGCCGTGCACCTTCCCGGACGATCTCATCCAGCAGCGAACTGCCGCTTGGCGTGGTGCCGTCCTCGTTGACTGCCGTAAGCACGGGCGTGTCTTCCCGACCGACGCGGCAACGTCGGCCTTGCTCGATCACCTATCGATCGATCCATCGGGAAGGTACGCCTCCTTCCGTCAGGAGTGATCCACAGGTACTGAGCATTGCTCCACGTCCTCGCAATTTGTTCTGGCCGGGCTCGTGGTGGTGCGGGGTGACACGGCCGGTGCCCCGGTAGCCACCGTCGGCGATGGCGGTGGTCGTGCCGACGGCAGCTTTGGCCCCGGATTCCTCCCAGGCCCGGCAGTCGTTTCGGGTTGCCGGGCAAGGGCCGGCCGACAACGACGACCAGGCGGGTGTCCGCGTCACTACCGACGGAACCCGCACATGGGAAGCAGACGATCCGGCAACGACGACCGCAGCCGGCGCAACAGATCCCACCTGGCTTCAGCTTCAGGCCGCCATCAGCACGGCGCAGGTCCAGAGGGAAGCCGACCGACGCGCCACGCCGCCTGCGACGGCGCGGCCACATCCCTGAAGATGCCGGCCGAAATCGCAGCAAAACTGTGTGATCCACCTCGTGGTCACGGGTGCCCCGAAGATACTTCTGTGGCTGCTGACGGCACCGCGCCCGCCCCCGTCACGCGTCGGTGGCGATCAGTTTCGGCAGGGCGTTCATGTCCCCGAAGACGCGGACTCGTTGGGAACACCGGATCTCCTCGCGGCGGTCCGGCCGGTACCAGTAGACCCGGAGACCGGCGTCGTGGGCGGAGCGCACTCCCACCTCGCTGTCCTCGACCGCGACGACGGTCTCGGGGTCCACTGCCAGCAGTTCCACCGCTTGCCGGTACAGCCCGGGGTCCGGCTTCCAAGTCCCCAGTTCGTACGCCGAGAAGTGGGAGCCGTTGAAGAAGCCGGCGAGTCCGGTCCGGCGCAGGCGGTCCTCGATCATGCTCAGGGGCGAGTTCGATACGACGTACCGGGGTGCCGTGATCTCCCGCAGTGCCTTTGCCATCCCGGGCGTGGCGCGCAGCCGGGTCCCCAGGTACCGCTCGGCGATCTCCCTCACCTGTGCCACCGCGTCGTCCGGCAGTGGGGTGTCCGTGTACTGTCCGATGATGCCGACCGACTCGCTCATGCGGCGGCCCGCGACCAGTTCGGCGAAGCCCACGGCCGGGACCCGGGCGTGCACGCTCTCGGCGAAGTCGAGCAGAGCCCGCACTTCGGCGTCCTGGCTGTCGACGAGCACGCCGTCGAGGTCGAACAGCACGGTCTGCGCGGTCATGCGCCGAGACCATGCCGGCGCAGGAAGGCGTCGTAGCGTTCGGCGAGTTCCGTCGCCGCGGCGCGTGAGTCGGTGACCTTCAGCTCCGAGCAGTGGTAGCCCAGCATGTTCCGCATGACCGCCATGCGTTCGTCGGTGAAGTGGACGGTGCCGTTGGCTGCCACGCGCTCGATTCCGTCCAGCTTCTGGCACTGCCGGTTGACGGCCTCTGCCGCCGAGGGGCCGATGCCGGGTGGCAGGTCGAGCCGTACGCCGTCGCGCGACACACGTACCGGGTAGCCGCCGACCATTCCGCCCGGTGCGGGTGCGTGCAGGGAGCACTCGCTGTGGGACAGCAGTGCGAGGAGAAGGCGTGCAGCGGACGTGGCCGTCAGCTGCTGGCCTTCTTTGCCGCCCTGGCGCCGCAGTCCGCCGGCCAGCCGCGCGTACGCCGCGTCGGCGTCGATGTTTGCCTTCGTCTCCCCGACGGACACGTCGAGCAGGTGCGGAATGCCGTGCGCCTCGCCGAAGCGGTGCACATGGTGGCTGAAGTAGTGGTGTCCGACGGCCTTCACGTCGACCTCGGCCGGGGACACGCCCAGTTCCTCGGCGGCCGCCCAGGTGATGCCGGGCACGATGTTGCCGATGTTGCCGATGCCGACGTCGGGTGCGAGGCCGATGGTCGCCAGCGCAGGGCCGACCGCGTCGGGGTAGGCGCCGTTGACGACGACGGCTTCCGACTCCGCGACCCGCACGGCCTGCATCAATTCGTGGGCGAGCGTGAGGTGCATCGGCAGCCACGGGCCGAGCTGCGCTTCGTCCAGGCGTCTGAACAACTCGCCGGGCAGGTCCATGATGGCGCGGGCCGCCTGGACGGACGCGCCCAGGAAGATGATCGTCGGCTGGATGCGCCGGAGTTCCTCCGCGGTGCGGTCCACGTCGGCCATGTCGAGCGCGACCGCCTCGACCTCACGCGTGCGACCGAGGTTGCCGGCCGCCAGCTTCGTCAGGTTCGCGAAGCGGGTGGCTCGCTCCAGTGAGCGGCTCGCCAGGACGATCCGCGTCTCCGGTTCCGCGCTCGCGAGCAGATGACCCAACCGTATGGTGAGATCACCAGCACCGATGAGGAGAATCTTCGGTTCCTCACCGGTCGTGGTGCCTGACATGTCTCCTCCGGAACGAGTCGAAGTGGTGGTGGGTGTGGGCGCCCCGGCCGGGTGCTCGCCGCTCAGCCCGGTGCCTGCTCCGGGTCGGGGGCGGGGAGCGACCGGCGGTCGATCTTCCCGTTGGCATTGAGCGGGAACGCCTCCTGGTGCAGGAAGCGGCTCGGCAGCATATAGAGCGGGAGCCGGTCACGGAGGAATCCCGTGAGTTCGGCGGGTGCGGTGACAGCACCCGTGTAGTGGGCCACCAGCGTCGCCTCCGCCCCGGCCCGGTGGGCGACCACGACCGCTTCGCGGACCGCGGGATGGCACGTCAGCTGCGCCTCGACCTCGCCCACCTCGATGCGGTGGCCGCGAACCTTGACCTGGTCGTCCAGCCTTCCCAGGAAGACCAGGCCGTCGCCCTCTTCGCGGACCAGGTCGCCGGTCCGGTACCAGTCCGTGTCGCGGACCGTCTCGCCGGCCGGCAGAACGAACGCGGCCGCACCGGATCGTCGGCGCAGGAAACGGCTGTCGTTGTCGGCCGGGTCGAGATAACCAGCGAACCGCTGCGACCCGCGCAGACACAACTCGCCGGTCGGCGCGGGCCGACCGTCCGCCCCCAGGATGATGCTGTCCAGGTGCGGCAGGACCTCGCCGATGGGCATCGTGCCGTTGGAGCCGGCGGCGACGAGCCGGCCGTTGCCGCCCAGGTTCTTGTGCACGCACACAACGCTCATCTCGGTCGGTCCGTACATGTTGTGCAGTTCGGCGTTGGGCGCGGCCTCGGCCCACTGCCGCGCCTGTTCCGCGGTGAGCCGCTCCCCGCCCAGCATGACCTTGGTGAGGGTCGGCATGGAGCCCGGGGCGAGCGAGCCGGTGCGTTCGGCGATGCTGCCGAGGGACGGGACGCAGAACCAGTGCGTGATCCGCCGGTCGTTGACGAACCGGGAGGGCCGCAGTACGTCGTTGGCGCGGGGCACGACCAGGGCGGCCCCGGCGGCCCAGGTCACGAACATCTCGTAGACGGCCACGTCGAAGGAGAACTCGACGTTCTGGGAGGTGCGGTCCTCGGGGCCGAGACCGCAGGCGTCAACGGCCCAGTCGATGAAGGGCACGATGTTGGCGTGCCGGATGGGCACACCACGCGGCGTGCCGGTGGAGCCGGAGGTGTACAGGATGTAGGCGGTGTCGTCGGGTCCGGGCGCGGTGGTCCCCGTGCCCTGGCGATCCTCGCCGACGCCGACGTCGCTGCCCCGGCCGACGCCGACCGTGCCGTTCCGGCCGGCGTCGGGCCCCGGGCCGCCCTCACCACCCGTGCCGTCCTCGTCCGGCGCACCGGCCGCGCTGCCGGTCAGGCGTGCGAGCGACGCCTCGTCGACGAGCAGGAACCGTACGCCGACGTCCGGCGACGCCTCCGCCCTGGCCTGCCCTCGCAAGGAGTCGCCGACGACCACGTCGAGCGCCCCGTCCTTGACGACGGCCAAGTGCCGGGCGGGCGGGTGCGCGGGGTTCAGCGGAACCGCAGCCGCGCCGAGACGCAGCGCGGCCAGATAACCCGCGTAGGCCGTGAGGCTGCGGGCGGCCAGCAGTCCCACTCGCTCCGGGCGGTGGCCGACGTGGCGCAGGATCCTTTCGGCCAGCCGGTCCGACAGCCGGTCCAGCTCCGCGTAGGTGAGTTCCCGGCCGCCCACTTCCAGCGCGATGCGGTTCGGGTGGCGTACGGCGGAGGAGGCGAACATCTCGTGGAGTGTCGAGGCGGCGGCTTCGGCCACGGGCGACTCCTTTCGTTGCGTCCCGGTGGCCGTCACGCCAGCTCCTCGACGGTCCGCAGGACGGTCGGCCAGGACTCGGTGAGGTACATGTGGCCGCCGGGCAGTTCGACGGTCCGGAAGGCCGCCGAGGTGTAGGCCGCCCAGTCCTGCCAGTCGGCGACCGGTACGGTGGCGTCGTCGGCGCCGCGGATCGCCGTGAGTGCGATCGGCAGCGGTCGTCGTGGCTGCGGGTGGTATCCGTCGAGCAGGGCGATGTCCGCGCGCAGGGCGGGCAGCAGGAGGTCGCGGAGTTCCGGGTCGGCGAAGGCTTCCACCTGCCCGGTCAGCTCGCGCAATTGGGCGATGGCCCGCTCCGGATCGGCGGACAGCTGCTGGGTTCGGCGCCGTCGTGGGCTCACCGAGCCGCTGACCACCAGGTGCCGGGGCAGGGGGCCACCGGTTTCCCACAGGTACCGGGTCGCCTCGTAGGCGAGGACGGCGCCGAGGCTGTGGCCGAAGATCATGAAGGGAGTTCCGCCGGCGTCCCTGACGACCCGTCCGGCGACGTCCTCGGCGGCCTTCTGGACGGTGCGGTGGAACGGGACGGTGAACTCCTCTTCACGCCCCGGGAATTGGACGGGTATCACGTCGAGGACCGCGCCGGGTGCCTGCCGCCATCCCCGGTACACGCCGGCGCCCGCCCCCGCATAGGGGACGCACATCATCCGTACCGGGCGTGGGGCGGCCGGTTCAGGGAAGGGCATGTCTTCCGCGACGTGCGGAGCGGACACGGGGTTCCTCCGATCGCGGATCTTCTTTTCCTGGGCCCGATGGCGAGACATTCAGCGGGTGTCGGGCATGGACTTCAGGAGGTCACTTATGGCGTGGACGTTCTTGCTTTCCAGGATGTCGAGGAAGTCTATCTCGATGCCCGTTTCCTCATGGATCATGGTGGAGAGGGTAAGGGCCTGGAAAGAATCCCCACCGTTCTCCAGGAAACCCAGGTTCAGTTCGGATTCAGCTCCGAGGACTTTGGTCCACAACGCCTGAAGGCGGTCCGCTCCGTTTTCCGGGTCCGGAGGCTGGTTCATCTGGGCTCCTCATCTCATCTCGCGCACGACGATTCCGGGACCGGCTCACGCACGACGATTCCGGGTCCGGCGCGATCAATGGATGGAACTGGGCTGTCGACCTTTATGAATGTGGTCGGTGCCGCAGGTGGCGAAACTCGACGACAGCGAATGTGACGCACCTCACTCGCTAATCCCGCTGACTGCACGGATTGTTCGCGCGCGCGAAGGATTGCCGGGCGGTGCGATGAAATCAGCCGAGAGTGCTGGCCGAAAACCGACGATTGCCGAGGTTGATGTCAGTGGCTAGGATCAATTCGCCTCTCATGCGCCTGGGTGCCTTTCTCGTCCTTATGGACGGGGGAGGGGAACCGTCGATCACTTGGGAAGGACTGACCACTTGAGCGATTCACCGGTACTCCTCGCCGTCTACGATGTCGGAAGCCTCGCTCCGCTCCGATTGTCCCAGGTCGCCCGGGCCAATGGCTGTAATGTCGCTTTCGTGGTCGCCGACACGGAACATGCGCAGCAGATGATTCCGGTTCTGAAAAGGCTGGGCCGGGTGGTGAACACGGCGGGGCGGACCGAGGCATCGGTCGTCGACGAATTGCGCGGATTCGGACCCGCCGGAATCATCACGTTCAGCGAATTCCGCATCGCCGACACCGTCCGGCTGGCCGCCGCCCTCGGCCTGCCCTATCACGCGCCGTCCCTACAGGAGGCCGTCACCAGCAAGGACCGTCAGCGGGAACGTTTCGCCGAAGTGGGCCTGGACACCCTCCGGTTCTGCACCGTGACCGCTGTCGACCAGGTGGACGAGGCCATCGCGCGGGTGGGTCTGCCCGCGATCGTCAAACCGGTCGTCGGCGCGTCGAGCCGTAACACGACCGCCGTCGCCACGGCGGACGAGTGCCGTGCGGTGGTTGCGGCGGCGCTCGGCGGCATCGGCGGGCCGGCCGAAACCTCGGTCGTACTGGAGGAGTTGCTGGTCGGCCGGCCGGTCGACGCCCCCTGGGGCGACTACATGGCGGTGGACTGCGTCGCCCGCGGTGACGACGTCCGTCCGGTCTTCGTCAGCAGCAAGTTCGCGCTCGCCGAACCGTTCCGGGAACGCGGCGCCTACGGCGGGCAGTCGGTGGTGCCGGACGACCTGGTCCGGGAGGTGTCCGACCTGGCGTGCCGGGCGGTGGGCGCCCTCGGCGTCCACGGGGTCGCGGACGTCGAGATCAAGCTGACTCCCGACGGTCCGCGCGTGATCGAGGTCAACGGCCGCCTGGGAGCCTGGGTCGACGACCTGGGCGTGCGCGCCGGCGCCACCGTCCCGGCCGACATCGCGGTCAAGGCGGCTCTGGGACGCCCGTACACCACCGCCGATCCGGTGGGGCGCGGCCCCGCCGTCTTCCACTATCTGATCGTGCCGCCGATGGGAGCCTGCCGGGTCAAGTCCGTGCGTGGCCTGAGCGGGCTGCGCCAACTGCCCCACGTGGACCGGGTGGTGCCGCTGGCCGAGCCGGGCGCGAACGTCGACTGGCGCATTGGCGCGGCCGGCAACGTGGCCGCAGTGAGCGGAGCCGCGCCCGATCCCGCGGCGCTCGCGGAGACGGTGGCCGCGATCGAGGCCACGGACTGGATCGACTATGAGTGATCCGGTCCCCGCCGGGCCGGTAGCGGTCCCCACGGGGCCGGTCGCGCGGGGTGCCTGCGCCCACCACGGTGGTCGCGCCCGCGCCCGCCGCCTGCGAGTGCCCTGCCGGCCTTCCCCGCCGGCGCACCGCACTGCCGCCCGCCACGGGGCCCACTCCGTCACTGCCCGCACACGCATCGACCGGAGGCAAGCCGTGATTGACCGCACAGACGGGTTCGGGGTCCGGGGCGCGGGCGCCTCGGGGCGAACGGGGTCCCAGGGACCGGCGCCCCGGGGGAACGCCGGGTCGCGCGCCGTGTGCCGGGCGCGGACGACGGCCGAGGCGGTGGCCCGGTGACCGCGGACCGGCCGTCCGCGGCCCGCTGGCCGCTGGCGCCCAACCAGGTCGGCGTTCACCTCGCCGACGCCCTGGCCGAACGGCACGGACTGCACACCGTGGTCGCCGCCTACCGCCTCACCGGCACGTTCGACAGCGAGCTGATCGCAGAGCGCTTCCGTACCCTGGTGCGCAGGCATCCGGCCCTGTCCTCGCGCCTCGTCGACGACGGCCCGGCACTCGGAATGACCCGGTCGGACACCACCCCGGAATGGCGTGACGAGACCCTCCCTCCCTCGGCCGGGAACGACACCGGCGCGATGCGGCGGCTGGAGGAGTGCCTGCGCCCGATCGACACCCGGCACGGGCCGCTGATGAGAGGCGCGCTGTTGCACCACCCGGACGGCGGCGCCGATCTCGTCCTGACCGCCAGTCACCTCGTGGTCGACGACCTCGCCATGGAGACGGCCGTGACCGAGGTGCTCAGCGGTGACAGCACGAGGACCCCGGGCGACTATCCGGCCTGGGCGGCGGCAGCGGCCGAGGCCGCGCTGCGCGGCGCCGACCGGGCGGCCGACCGCCGCGCGGAACTGTCCGCCCTCCCGCTCGTCACGGAACCGGAATGGGGATGCGGCGCCGGCGACGCGGCGGAGGCCGACGGCGGAGAGACGCGGTTCACCGTCCCGGACGACGTGTGGCGGAAACTGGCCGACACCGCCCGTGCGCTGGGCATCACCCGCTACTCGGCGCTGACCGCCGCGGTGGGGCTGGTCCTCGCGCGCAACGGCGGCACGGACGCCTCGCTCGTCGGCAGCTTCGTCAGCCGCCGGCCGGCCGCGCAACGGCACACCATCGGCTACTTCAGCAACACCGTCCCCATCCCGGTGCGGGTCACGGAGGACGCCACCGTGGCCGACTTCCTGCGCGCCTGCCACCGCCAGAGCCTCGCCGCCTACCGCGACGCCGACCTGCCGCTCTTCGACGTCCTGCCCGTCGGCCACCAGAGCCCCGGCGCCGGCACGCTGACCGCGGCCGTCGCCCCCCTGTGGAACCCGCCGCCCCTGCACCTGCCGGGGCTGACCGCCGTACCGCTCCCGCACCCCTTCCCGGGCGCCGCGAAGTTCCCGCTCCTCTGCTATGTCGACATGGCGGCCGAGGGCGCCGCGCAGGGACTGCTCCAGTTCCGTCACCGATGGTTCTCACCCGGCGGGGCCGCACAGTTCACCCGCCAGCTCGTGGCCGTCCTGCGCGACTTCGCCGAGCACCCCGACGCGCCCCTGTCGACCGTGACCGCCCTCGGGGACGCGGACCGGCGGCGCGTCATGGACGTTGCCCGCGGCGCCGCCACCGACCCCGAGGAACTGTCCCTGCCCGCGCTGTTCGCCCAGCGCGCCGCGCTCTCGCCCGACCGCATCGCCGTGAACGACGGGAAGACGGCACTGCGCTACGCCGAGGTCGACGAGCGTTCCGACGCGGTGGCCCGTGCGCTGGCCGAAGCAGGGGTACGGGCCGGGAACCGGGTGGGCGTGCGCATGGAACGCTCCTGTGACCTTGTCGTCGCCCTGCTGGGCGTGCTGAAGACGGGAGCATCGTACGTACCGCTGGACCCCTCCTACCCCGAGGCGCGGCTGGCCTTCATCGTCGGCGACGCGGACGTGCGGGTCGTCGTCGGCGACGCGGAGTCCCGCCCGGCGGACCTGCCGGAGCACATCCGCTGGCTTTCGGTGACCGAACGGCCACGGGATCCGGCACGACCGCTGCCCGCCGTCGCCCCGGACGTCCCGTGCTACGTCATCTACACGTCCGGGTCCACCGGCCGGCCCAAAGGCGTGCTCGTGACGCACAGAAACGTCACGGCGCTGCTCACCGCGACGCGCGACGACTTCGGCCTCGGCCCCGGTGACGTGTGGTCGCTCTTCCACTCGTTCGCCTTCGACTTCTCCGCCTGGGAGATCTGGGGCTGCCTGCTCACCGGCGGGCGGCTGGTGATCGTGCCCCGAGCGGTCTCCCGCAACGCCGAGGAGTTCCACCGGCTGCTGGAGGACGAGGAGGTGACCGTCCTGAGCCAGACCCCGACCGCGTTCGGGCTGCTGCTCGGCACCGACCGCCTGGCACACGGACTCCTCTCGGTGCGCCTGGTGATCTTCGGCGGTGAGCCGCTGGACACCCGCACCCTGCTGCCCTGGTTCCAGTGGTATCCCGCGGTGCGCGTGGAGAACATGTACGGCATCACCGAGACGACCGTGCACAGCACCACCCACACGGTCACACCCGACGACGCCCGTACCGGCAGCCGCGTGGTCGGCCGTCCACTGCCCGGCTGGGACGTGTACGTCCTGGACGCGTACGGCCGCCCGGTGGCTCCCGGCGTCGCGGGAGAGATCTACGTCGGCGGTGCGGGCGTGGCGCAAGGCTACGTCAACCGGCCCGAGTTGACCGCCGAGCGCTTCACCCGCGACCGTCACCCGGACGTGCCCGGCGGCCTGCTGTACCGCAGCGGCGACAAGGCCCGCTATCTGCCGAACGGGGAGCTGGAACACCTGGGACGACTGGACGCCCAGGTGAAGGTGCGCGGTTACCGCATCGAACTCGGCGAAGTCCGCGACACCCTGCTGCGGGACCCCGCCGTCACCGCCGCGGCGGTCGTCGTCCACGGCACCGGTACCGCCGAAGCCCGCCTCGACGCCTACGCGGTGCTCGCGCCGGGACACTCCACCAGCGGGCTGCTCCAGCGCGCGGCGGCCCGCCTGCCCGAATACATGGTCCCGCAGACGGTCACCGCACTCACGGCCCTCCCCCTCACCGCCAACGGCAAGCTCGACCCCACGCTCCTGCCGGCCCCGGACCTGGACGCCGACGCCCGCACCGCCCCGGGTGACGCTCCCGGCGCCGCCGGCGACGTCCTCGACCGGGTCATCGGCGTCTGGCGCGACATGCTGGAGACACCCGTCGCCCCGGACGACAACTTCTTCGAACTCGGCGGCACTTCCCTGCTCGCCCTGCGTCTCAAAACGGCGCTGCGCAGCGCCGGCCTGCCCGAACTGGCTCTCAAGGAGGTCATCCGCCACCCCACCCCGGCGGCCATGACCGCACTGCTGCGCTCCAGGACCGCCGCCGAGCGGGAGAACGCCGGATGAGCCGCCCCGCCACCCCCGGTCAGCTGCGCTTCTTCCTGCTGGACCAGCAGGACGGCGGCGCCGCCCGCACCCTCGTCAAACGGATCACCGCGGACGGGACGGCCGACCCCGAACGGCTGCGCAACGCCCTGCGCGCGGTCGTCACCGCCCACCCGGCGCTGCGCACCTCGCTCCACCTCGACGCCGCCGGACTCCTCCAGCAGGTTCACGAGCCGGACGCGGTGGACACGGTGATCCGGCAGACCGCCGATCCGGACGCCCTGGTGGAGGCGGAATCCACCGCGCTGGCCGTGCCCTTCGCACACGGCCGCGGGCCGCTGTGCCGGATCCGGGCGCTGGTCGGCCCGCAGCGCACCCACTGCCTGATCGCCGTGCACCACGCGGTCTTCGACGACGATTCCACGGCCCTCCTGCTGTCGGCCCTCACCCACGCCTACGCCGACCCCGGCACGTCCGGGCCACCCGCCGCCGGACCGGGCGACGACGACCAGGCACCGCACACGGACCGGGACCGGCTGCGCGCCTTCTGGCGGCGGTACCTGGACGGCAGCCCGCAGCGGACCGAACTGCCCTGGACGCGACCGGCGACCAGCCGGCGCAAACGGACCACCACCCTGGACCTGCCACCGGAGATCTGCGACCGCCTGAGGCGACGCACGCGGACCACCGGCGCCAGTCCCTTCGCCCAGTTCCTCGGCGCCGTCGCCGCCGTGGCGGCCTGGTACCTGGACCGGGACGACGTCGTCCTCGCGGTCCCGGTGAGCGGCCGGAAGGACGGCGGCGCCCAGCGCATCGGCTGTCTGCAGAACACCGTCCCGGTGCGCGTCGGCCTGGCCGGGACGGACACCTCGACAGTGGTGGACCGGGCGATGGACGCGCTGCTGGACGCGCTGGACCACGCGGAACTGCCCTTCGAGGAGATCCTGACCGGCGTGCACGCCGTCCGGGAGCACGGCCGCAAGCCGCTCGCCCAGATCCTGTGCACCGAGACCGTACCGGTGCCGCCGGCCGAGGCGGGCGGCCTGCGCTGGACGATCGGCGAGACGAGCACCGGGGAGGCGGAGTACGACTGCTGTCTGGCCCTGTGCCATCTGCCCGACGGCGGGATGCGGCTGGAACTCGTCCACCGCGACGGCGCCCTGCCCCCGGAACGCGCCCGCACCACCCTGGACCATGTCGCCCGTCTCCTCGGGCACCTCACCGAGGACCCGGTACGCCCGCTCGCCGACGTCGAACTCCTCGGTGAGACGGAGTCGGCCGAACTGGCCGTTCTCGACGGCGGCGTCCTCGTCCCCGACCCGCGGCCCGTGCACGAACTCGTCTTCCGCCATGCCCGCAGCGCCCCCCACGCCATCGCCGTGACCGCTGGTGGCCGCACGCTCGACTACGCGGCCCTGGCGCGGCGATCCCGCACAGTGGCCCGTGCACTTGAGGAGCACGGTGTGCGGCCCGGGGACCGGGTGGGCATCTGCCTGCCGCGGGGCACGGACCTGGTGGTGGCCGTACTCGCCACGTGGCAGGCAGGCGCGATGTACGTGCCGCTGGATCCGGAGTACCCGGCCGACCGGCTGCGCTTCATCGTCGAGGACACCACGCCCGCCGCGGTCCTGAGCGACCGACACCTGCCGCAGACGCTGCGGCAAACGCCCGGCGTCCTGCCCCTGGACATGGACGCGCTGCTTGCCGTCGCGCCCGGGACCGGCGACGCACAACCGGAATCCGGTGCCGCCGGCCCGGAAACAGGGGCCGAGGGCACCGCCCCGTCGGACCCCGCCGGGCGCGCGTACGTCGTCCACACCTCCGGCTCGACCGGTCGGCCCAAGGGCGTCGTCGTGGGCCACGCCCAGCTGACCGGGTTCTTCGACGCCTGCGACCGGGCCCTGCCCGAGGCGCCGGTGACCGTCGCGGGCACCAGTCTGTCCTTCGACATCAGCGTCCTGGAACTGCTGTGGCCGCTCACCCGGGGGCGCACCGTCCTGGTGACCGGACACCGGCAGGCAGCCGAACAGGACGTGCCGGTCGGCGCGCTGTACCAGTGCACGCCCACCGTCGCCCGGCTGCTGCTCGCCGACCCGGCGGGCCGCGCCCTGCTCGGCCGGCTGGGCGCCCTGCTGATCGGCGGCGAACCCCTCGCGCCCGACCTGGCGAACGAGCTGGCCGCCACCGTCCCGGGGCCCGTGGTCAACTGCTACGGCCCCACGGAGACCACCGTGTGGTCCACCACCTGGCGGGTCACCCGGGGCACGGCCGTCCGGATCGGGCTGCCCCTGCCGGGGGAGTCCTGCCATGTGCTGGACGCACTGGGCCGCCGGCTCCCGCCGGGGTGCCCCGGCCGGCTGGTCATCGGCGGCCTGGGCGTCGCCGAGGGGTACTGGCACCGCCAGGAGCTGACCGCCGAGCGCTTCGTGTCGCTCGGCGCGGGCCGCGAACGGGGCTACGACACCGGGGATCTGGTCGTGCTCGACGGCCCGGACGGACTGCGTTTCCTCGGCCGGCGGGACGGACAGTGCAAGATCCTCGGCCAGCGGATCGAGGTGGCAGAGGTGGAGGCGGCCCTGCGCGCGGGGGGCGCTCAGGGGGCCGCCGTGGCCCCGAACGCCGACTCCACCCAGCTGGTGGCGTTCGTGGCGGACGGTGCGCACGCGGACGGCGGACCGCCGGATGCCGACGAGCCCCCCAGCCCGCTGGCCCCCGGCCCGCTGCGGGAGTTGCGTGCCCACGCCGAGGCGTGGCTTCCGCCGGCCGTGGTCCCCGCCGTATGGCTGCGCGTCCCCGCGCTGCCGCAGTTGCCGAACGGCAAACTCGACCGCCACGCCCTGGCGCGATGGGCGGCCGGCCACCGGCCGCAGCAACACGTCGGAGCGCCGCCCCCGGCGGCCGGATCCACCGCGGCACGCCTCTGCCAGGTGTGGGAGACGATCCTGGGCCGGCCCGTCGGGGACCACGACGCGACCTTCTTCGAACTCGGCGGCACATCGCACGGGGTGCTGCGGGTCCTGGCCGCGCTGCGGGCCGGCCATCCCGGTCTCACCGCGGGCGAACTGTTCCGCCACACCACCGTGCGCACCCTCGCGGCACACCTCGACGGTGCTGCCGAGGCCGGCGGACCCGCGGCTCAGGGCGCGCCCCGGGGCCGTGACCGCTCCCGCGCCCTGAGCGGCTGGCGCGCCGGCCGACGGCCCTCATCGACCCTCTAGGTACCAGGAATCGAGGCGGACGCAGATGCGCACACCCGAGAACGCGGTGGCGGTGGTCGGAGTGGCCCTCCGAGTGCCCGGAGCCGCGGACGCCGACACCTTCTGGGACAACGTGATTCGCGGGCACGTGGCGCTGCCGGGAGTCCTGGACGACGGCACCCTGGGCGTCGGCGGGATCGACCGCGTCGACCGTTTCGACGCGGAGCTGTTCGGCATGAGCCCCACCCAGGCGGCGGTGACCGACCCCCAGCAGCGCGTCATCACCGAAGTCGCCTGGCAGGCGCTGGAGGACGCGGGCGTCGACACCGAGCGCGATCCAGGCAGGGTCGGAGTCTTCCTCGGCTGCGGCGACAGCGGCTATCAGCACCGCTACGTCGAGACCGATCCCACGCTGAGCCGTGCCGCGGGCCGCCAGCAGATCTCCCTCGGCAATGACAAGGACTACCTCGCCACCTCCCTCGCCTTCCGGCTGGGCTTCACCGGCCCGGCACTGACGGTCCAGACCGCCTGTTCCACCTCGCTGGTCGCCGTCCACGTCGCCATCCGCAGCCTGCTCACCTACGAGTGCGACCTCGCGATCGCGGGCGGTGTCACCGTCCAGTTGCCGCCGGGCGCGGGCTACACCTACCAGGAGGGCGACGTGGTCTCCCCGGACGGCCGCTGCCGGCCCTTCACCCGGGGCAGCCGTGGCACGGTGCCCTCCAGCGGCGCCGGAGTGGTGGTGCTGCGCCGGGCCGAGGAAGCCGGGCGCGGCACCCGGGCGGTGCTGCTCGGCAGCGCGGTCAACAACGACGGCGCGGACCGGATGAGCCTGGTCGCGCCCAGCCCCCGGGGCCAGGCGGCGGTCCTGGAGGAGGCACTGGAGGTCGCCGGCCGCAAACCGGAGGACATCGGTTTCATCGAGACGCACGGCACCGGCACGGAACTCGGCGACCAGGTCGAACTGGCGGCGCTGGCCCAGGTCTACGGCGACGCGGCGGATCCGTGCGCGCTGGGAGCGGTCAAGGCCGGCATCGGGCACACCGACACCGCCTCGGGCGTGGTCGGTCTGATCAAGACGGTGCTCGCCGTCCAGCACGCGGTGATCCCGCCGGTCCCCGCGCAGCCCGGGGACGGTCCCGACGTATCCCTGGGGTCGGACCGGTTCCGCCTCCCGCGACAGGCCGAGCCCTGGCCCGGCGAGCGCACCCGGTACGCGGCGGTCAGCTCCTTCGGACTGGGCGGCACCAACGCCCACGTGATCCTTGCCGAACCTCCCGGGGCTCCCGAGCCGGCCGCAGCCTGGTCCGGGCGCGGGCTGGCGGTGCTCTCCGCCGCCGGCCCGGACGCGCTGGAGCGCACCGCGGCCAGGCTCGCCACCGTGGTGCGCGCGGGGACGGTGCCGGTGAGCGAGGTCCTCGGCACGCTCTGGCACAGCCGTCGCCGACTGCCCCACCGCTGGGTCTGCCCGGTCGAGGCGGTCGACGAGGCGTCGGCGCGCGGGGTGCTGGCGGACGCGCTGGAGTCGGCGTCGGCCGTGGCGAAGGCGGTGCCCGACCCGTCCGTCGCCGTACTGCTGCCCGGCCAGGGAGTCGCCCTGGCCGGTACCGGACGGGGGCTGCTCGCCGCCGATGCCGACTTCGCCGGCGAATGGGGATACACGCGGGCCCTGGTGCGCGCGTGCGGCGGCCCGGACCTGGAGGGCTGTTGGACCTGGCCGGCCGGCGACCCGCGCTGGCTGCGCACCGACACCGTCCAGCCGCTGCTGTTCAGCGTGGAGCTGGCCCTGCTCCACGGGCTGCGGCGCCGCGGTGTCACGCCGTCGGTCCTCCTCGGCCACAGCATCGGCGAACTGGTCGCCGCCACCTGGGCGGGTGTTTTCTCCGAGGCGGACGGGGCGGCCGCGGCGGTCGAACGCGGCCGGCTGATGAGCCGCGCGCCGGCCGGTGTGATGACCGCGGTCCTGGCCGGTGAGGACACGGCGAGGGAGCTGGCAGAGGGGCTGCCGGTCGACGTCTGCGCGGTGAATGCCGCCGACACCGTGGTCCTCGGCGGGGAGGCGGAGCACATCGCGGAGGTGGAGCGCCGCTGCCGTGCCAAGGGCGTGAAGGTCCGCCGCCTGCACACCGCGCACGCCTTCCACTCCCGCTCCATGACCGAGGCGGCCGAGGCGTTCACCGACGTGGTGAGCACCCTCACGCTGCACGCGCCCCGGGAGCAGGTGCTGTCCGGCGTCACCGGAGCACCGCTCGAAGCGGCGCAGGCCACCGACCCCGCCTACTGGGGCCGCCAGCTGCGCAACCCCGTCCGCTTCGCCGACGGGGTGGAGGCCCTCCTGCGCGCATCACCGGGCGTCGTACTGGAGGCCGGTCCGGGACGTACCTTCGCCGCTCAACTGCGGCGCGCCACCCGGGGAGCACGGCACCGTCCCGTCATAGCCGAGCTGCTCGGCGACGGCACCCGCGACGAGGCGACGGCGTACCTGGCCGCCCTCGGCTCCGCCTGGGCGGCCGGCTGCGCGACCGACGTCCTCGTCGCCCCGCCCGCAGGCACGGCCCGGATCCCGGGCTACGCGTTCGCCGACACCCGCCACTGGACGGCCACCGGACCGGACGGCCACGCAGCCCGGCCGGCTGCGCCCCAGCCCGCCACCGCCCGGCCGGAGCAGGCGGGGCGCGCCGCCGCCGGCGCGTCCGCCGCCGGGCCCGCGCCGGACGGTTCCGAGACGGGAGAGACGCCGGCCCTGCTGGCCACCCTGTGGCAGGAGTCGTTCGGCGGTCCGGCGATCCGCCCGGACGACAACTTCTTCGAACTGGGCGGCACCTCGCTCCAGGCGGCGCAGCTCATCTCCGTCGTCAACGACCAGTTGCTGGTCGAGGTGCGCCTGCAGGACCTGTACGAGCACTCCACGTTCGGCGACTTCGCAGCGCGCGTGGACGAGCTCCTCGACGGGCGCGACGACGCCCAGCTGCTGGAACTGCTGGCCGAGATCGAGACACAGGGCGAAGGGGAAGGACAGGCATGAGCGGCATCGACGAACGACTCGGACAGCTGACCCCCGAGCAGCGCGAAGCTCTCCGGCTCCGGCTGCGGGAACGCGCCCGGCACGCCCCGGACGTTCCCGGATCGCCGGGCGAGGTGCCACCGGTCCGGCTCAGCCTGTACTTCTTCCCCCAGGCCCGCGCCCTCGCGGTCCCCGACTACTACGCCATGATGCTGCGAGCCTGCGAGTTCGCCGACGAGCGGGGCTTCCACGCAGCGTGGTTCCCGGAACGGCACTTCGTGGACTTCGGCGGATCGCATCCCAACCCCTCCGTCGTCGCCTCCGCGGTGGCGGTCAGGACCCGGCGGCTGCGGCTGCGGGCCGGCAGCGTCGCCGCCCCGCTGCACCATCCGGTGCGCATCGCCGAGGAGTGGGCGGTGGTGGACAACCTCTCCGGCGGCCGGGTCGGCGTCTCCTTCGCCAGTGGCTGGCACCCGGACGACTTCGTGCTGGCCCAGGAGCCCTACGACGAGCGCAAGAAGACGTTGATGCGCACCGTCGAGCAGGTACGGCGGCTCTGGACGGGCGAGCGGTTGACCTTCCCGGGCACCACCGGCGCACCGTCGCAGGTGGTCGCCCAGCCGCGCCCGGTGCAGCCCGAGCTGCCGGTGTGGATCACGGCGGCCGGGAATCCGGAGACCTTCCAGGCGGCGGGCACGGCCGGGTACGGCGTGATGACCGCGCTGCTGGGGCAGACTCTGCGGCAGCTGCGCGACAACGTGGCCAGGTACCGGGCCGCCTGGCAGGACGCCGGGCATCCCGGCCGGGGCGACGTCGTGGTGATGACCCACGCGCACGTCAGCGACGAGCAGGATCTGGAGGCGAAGCTGCGGCCCGCGCTCCACACCTACCTGTCCTCCTACCGGGCGCAGACCGGCGGCGGCGACGAACGCGTCCTGCTGGAGGCCGCCTTCCAGGACTATCTGGCGGGCCCCTCGCTCCTGGGCACACCGGCCAAGGCCGCCGCGGTGCTGGCGAGGCTCGCCGAGGCGGGCGCGGACGAGGTGGGCTGCCTCATCGACTTCGGGCTGCCGGCCCAGGATGTGCTGGACGGCCTCCCCGCGCTGGCCGCGCTGCTGCCCGCCGTCCGACCCGCATCCGCCGACAGCGACAGGAGCCAGTGACCGTGACCCGACCGCGCACCGTCGCAGACCGGCTGGCCCGGCTGACCCCCCAGCAGCGGGCTGCCCTGCAGCGCAGGCTGCGGGCGGGGGAGGAGGGCCCCGCCACCGAGCCGGTTCTCACCCGGCGCACCGGCGACCGCTCCGTCTCCCCCCTGGGCCTGGACCAGGAGCGCATCTGGATCCTCGACCAGCTCGATCCCGGCCGGCACACGTACAACATCAGCACCGGCCTGCGATTCAAGGGCGCCTTCGACGAAGAGGCGTTCCGCGAGGCCGTCGCGACACTGGTCGGCCGCCACGAACTGCTCCGCTCCCGAATCGAGGTCCGCGACGACCTGCCGGTGCTGCGGGTGAGCGACGAGTTCGAAACGCCCGTGGAATTCTTCGACCTGCGAGCCGAACCGGACGGCGTCGAGGAGACCGTACGCACGCTGGTGCGGCGGCCGTTCGACCTCGCCGCCGGGGGACTGCTACGGGTCGTCGTCGTACGGGTCGCCGACGACGACCATCAGGTGATCGAGACGATGCACCACTCGGTCACCGACCAGTGGTCGTTCGTGCGCCTCAACCGCGAACTCCTCGAACACTACACGGCTGCCCGGGAGGGCCGCCGTTCGCGGGCTCCCGAACTCGCCGTGCAGTACGGGGACTTCGCCGTCTGGCAGCGCCGGCTTTTCACCGGCATCCGCCAAAAGGAGCAGCGCGACTTCTGGCGCACGTACCTCGACGGCGTGCCCCCGCACCTCCCGCTGCCCTACGACGCACCCCTGCAGGACAGCGGGCACGACGGCAGGCACCACTACTTCCGGCTCGACGACGAGCTGAGCGCCGCCTTCCTGGCGATGTGCCGCACCCGGCGGCTGACCCTGTCCGACGCGCTCCTCGCCGTCTACGTGAGCCTGCTGCACGAGGAGACCGGATCGCGTGACATCGTCGTCGGCCTGCCGAGCGCGACCCGCGGCCGGCCCGAGACCCATGACCTGATCGGCTTCCTGCTGACCAACGTCCCGCTCCGCGCCGAGCTTCCCGCCGACCCGACACCGGCGCAGATCCTTCGAGTGGTACGGCAGGCATCGGCCGCCGTCGCCGACCACCGCGAAGTGCCCTTCAGCGAGATCGTCGACGCGGCGTCGCCGGAGCGCAGCCTCGACCGCTATCCGCTGCTGCAGACCATGCACCTCGTCCTGGACTTCGACGATACCGTGGTCCAGGTACCCGACGCCGAGGTCCACGGCATCGAGGTGGAGGACGGCGTCTCGCCCATGGACATCACGGTCGGCTGGTGGCGGGCGGGGGAGCGGCTGTACGGGCGGTTCGAGTACCGCACCGAGCTGTTCACCGCCGCCACCGTCGACCGGCTCGTCAACCGCCTGCTGGAGCTGGTGCGGGTCTTCGTGGAGCGGCCCGGCGAACCGCTGCGCACCCGCGCGGCGGCGCCCGCCCCCGCCCCGGCCGTCACCGTGGCTCCTCCGGCAGCCGGTCCGGCCGACCCGCCGCCCGCGGAACTGCACCGGATCAGAGAGGTCTGGCGGGAGGTGCTGGTGACCGAGCCGGGACCGGACGACAACTTCTTCGAGTGCGGCGGCACGTCCCTGACGGCGATCAGGCTGTCCCACGCGCTGCGCCGGGCCGGGTTCGCCATCAACGCCCGCCAGGTGTTCCGTGCCCCCACCATGCGCGGTCAACTGGCCCTGGTCCGGCCGAAGCAGTCCGACGTCCCCGACGGCACGCCGAAGGCGGCGGGCGCGGTCAGCCCCGAGCAGGAGGACCTGCTGGAGGGCGGCCTGCCGCACCCGGAGCTGTGGGCGCACAGCCTCGTCCTCACCGCGCGCCGGCCCATGGATCCCGAGTGGCTGCGCGTGGTCGTCAAACGGGTGGCGGCCGCCCACCCGGGCCTGGGCTCGACGTTCCGGCGCACCGACTCCGGCTGGCGCTCGGACGCCACCGGCAGCCGGCTGTGGAGCGTCGAAGCACCGGGCACGGATCCGGCCCGGGTGGCGGCCGCCCACCGAGCCGCCTTCGACCTGCGCGACGGGCCGCTGTTCGCGGCGTCCCTGATCCCCGGCCGGCCGGACCGGATCGTACTGACCGCGCATCACCTGGTCGTGGACGGCCTGTCCTGGCAGATCCTGGTGGACGACTTCGACCGGACCTACCGGGGCACCCGGCCGATCGCCGAGACCTCGCATCCGTCGGTGTACGCGGCCGCATGGCGCGACCACGACGTGCTGGGGCAACGCGACCACTGGCAAAGCCAGTTGGCGGGCGTCGTGCCGCTCGGCTGCCGCACCGGCCGGCCGGACCGGATCGGCGGCGAGACCACGCATCGGGTCAGGGCGGCGATCCCGCCGGGTGCCGACGCCGCGGACCGGCAGGCCGAGGCGCTGACAGCGGTCGCCCGGGCTGCCCGGCCCTGGTTCGGCGGCGGGGACGTCGTACTCGACCTCATCGGCCCGGGACGCGAACTGCCGCTCGTGGACGGCTGGGACCCGGCACGCGCCGTGGGCTTCTACGCCACGGCCCACCCGGTCCGCCTCGCTTTCGCCGAGGATCCCGGCCACCACCTCCGACAGGTCGGCCGAGCCCTGGACGCCGTACCGGGCGGGGGCAACGGCTACCTGGCGCTGCGCTGGTCCGCCGACCCGGCCGTCCGCCGCACGGTCGCGGGGTGGGGACGGGCCGAGCTGTCCTTCAACTACCTGGGCGCGCTGCTGACCAGCGGGCCGGACGCGGATGACGGCCCGCTGTTCACCGTTGCCGAGCAGATCGGCCCGTCGGGCAACGACGACGCCACGCGGTACCACGCCGTCGCCGTCCTCTTCGAGTACGACGGCGAAGGGGCCGTGTTCACCTGGAAGTTCAACCCCGACGCGGTCGACGGGACGGCCGTACGGGCCGTGGCGGCCACGGCCGCGGAGGAGTTCACCCGGCTGGTCCGGCAGCGCGGCTCCCAGCCGCCCTCGACGGCAGGCATGTCCCTGCACGAAGTGAACCGCATGCTCGCGGAACTGACCCGAGAGAAGAAGAGCCACAGCGCATGACATCGACGACCGCCCGTGACAGGCGGCCCCTGACCGCACTGGTGACGGCGAACTATCTGTCCTGGATCGGCAACACCATGACCTTGGTCGCGGTGCCGCTCTACGTGTTGCAGATCTCCTCCAGCGCCACACAGGCCGGAGCGGCGGGGTTCGCGAACGCGCTGCCCATGATCGTGGCCGGGCTCGCCGGGGGAGTGATCGCCGACCGGGTCGGTCCGAAGCGCACCAGCGTGGTCGCCGACCTGGCCGCCGGGGCGTGCATGGCCGCTGTGCCGTTGCTGCACGGCACGGTCGGTCTCGCCCTGCCGGCGCTGATGGCGCTGCTGTTCCTGCGCACCCTCGCCGACGCGCCGGGCGCCGCGGCCCGGCTGGCCCTGCTGCCACGGGTGACCGCCCGCGGTCAGGTGCGGCCGGAGACCGCCAACGCGCTGTTCGCCTCCGCCCAGCGCGTGGCGTTCGTGGTCGGCCCGCCGGCGGCGGCGTTGATGGCGGGCCTGACCGGCCCGACCGCCGTGCTCTACGTCGACGCGGGCACGTTCCTCGCCTCGGCGTTGCTCATCATGGCGGTGCCGGACGGCGGGTCGGCGCGGCAGGACAAAGCGGCGGAGGCCGGTGAGGCGGAGGCCGGCGCGGCCGTGGCTCGTCCGGGCCTGGTGCGGGAGGCCACCGAGGGGGCGCGCTACATCCTGCGGACCCCCGTACTCGCCGCCATCATCAGCGTGGTGGTGTGCACCAACTTCCTGGACGACGCGCTGACTCCGGTGGTGCTGCCCGTCTACAGCCGCGAACTGCTGGGCGGGGAACGGGCGGTGGGACTGCTGCTGGCGGCCAACGGCATCGGAGCGGTCGTCGGATCGTTCGCCTACGCTCCGGCGAGCCGCCGGCTGCTGTCCAACCGCTGGGGGACCTTCGTCGGCTGCTTCGCGCTGATCTGCGCCGCCCGGCTGGTCATGGTCGCCGAACCCGGGTTGTGGATCATGCTGGTGGTCTCGTTCGCCATCGGGCTGGCCAGCGGTCCGGTCAACCCGCTCGTCACGGGCGTCGTCGAGCGGTCCACCCCGCCGGACATGCTCGGCAGGGTCTGGGGCGCCGTGATGGCCATGGCTTTCGCCGCCGCGCCGGTCGGCATCTTCGCCACGGGCTGGCTTGCGCAGAACATCGGCCTGCGCGCCACGCTGGGGATCTTCGGCGGCCTGTACGTGGTCCTCATCTGCTACGTCCTCATGAACGGCCCGCTGCGCGGCCTGGCCCGGCCCGCCGACACGGAGACACCGGTCCCGGAGGACGCGGCCACAGCACGCTGACCCACCACCGTGGGCGTGGACGGTTTCGCCGTACGCGCAATTGTCTCCGCCCGTCCGGCCCCGCGCTTAGCCTTCTGACATGCAGTCACCGATCGTTTCCGTGCAGGCCCAGCCGCGGGACGCCGCCTCCTGGACCGCTCTGGCCCGGCGCGCCGAGGCAGGGGGGTACGACGCGCTGCTCGTGGCCGACCACCCGGGAACCGCCGCCTCCCCGTTCGTCGCGTTGGCCGCCGCGGCGGCGGTCACCGAACGCCTCGGCGTGGGCTCCTATGTCTCCCACGCAGGCGTCCGCGAGCCGCTGCTGCTCGCGTCGGACATCGCCACCCTGGATCTGGTCTCCGGCGGACGCGCGCGTCTGGCCCTGGGCGCCGGCCACACCCCGGCCGAATGGGACATGCTGGGCGGGAAGCGGCCCGACAACGCGGGGCGTGTGCGGCGTTTCCGGGTCGTGGCCGAGGCATGCCGCGCGCTCCTCGCGGGTGAGACGGTCACCCTCGACGGCCCCGAGGCACGAGCCCGCGAGGCCCGGCTCAGCAGCCCACGCCCGGTCCAGCACCGGGTGCCGTTCACCTTCGGCGGCGGCAACACCGCCCTGCTGCGCTGGGCCGGGGCGCACGCGGACGTGGTGGGGCTGAGCGGGCTGGGGCGCACCCTGCCCGACGGCCGCACCCACGAGGTGCGCTGGAACGGCGGGGACATCGATCGCCAGGTCGCCCTGATCGAAGAGGGCGCCTCGGCCCGAGCCGCCGCCCCGGCCCGCGAAGCGCTGATCCAGATGGTGGAGATCACCGACGACGCCGAGGCCGCGGCGCACGGGATCGCCGGGCGCCTCCAGTGCGACCCGGCCGACGTGCTCGCCTCGCCCTACGCCTGGATCGGCACGGTGCAGGAGATCGCAGCCGCGATGGCCGAGCACCAGCGCCGCTGGGGAATCACCCGCTACGTCGTCCGCGAGGCGCACCTGGACGCGGCGGACAAGGTACGCGCCCACCTCACGCATGTCACCCGGTGAGCCTGCCTGGCCACGTACGCGCGTCATGATTCTGGCTCAACCCATGTGACGTGGGCGCTGGGAGCGACGGAAGCAGCATGATCTCCACTGCCCCGGTGACCAGTTCGGTCCCCAGGTGGCCGGCGATCGGCCACCCCGCGAGCCCACGCTTGTGGCTGACGCCGACCCCGGCGCGCAGGCGCATCTGGCCGGCCGGTCGGGCTAACCGGCCATGAGGCTTTCGATCTGGGTCGCAGGGCGGCCGGTGTGGAGGCTGAGCAGCTGAGCGAGGAGGTCGTCGAGCGCGGGCCAGGGCAGGTTGCCGTGGCTGTTGTACAGCGATACGAGACCGTGCATCCCGGTCCAGAGGATGAGTCCCGCCTGCCACTGCTCGTCGGCTGTGGACGGTTCGCCGTCTTGCCGCCCGGCGGCCGTGAGTACACGTACGAGGGCGTTCATCAGTTCCTCGCCGGCGCCGTGAGCGTTGAGCGGCGCAAGCTGCTCGGGCATCCCGCCGCCGATGATGGTGCGGTACTCGCCGGGATGCCCGACACCCCAGTGCACGTATGCGGTGCATCTGGCGACGAGTTCCGCGAGCGGGCTCGTGGTCGTGGCCGCGGCGTCGTTCATCAGGCAGCCGAGTTCGTCGTAGCGGAGCTTCAGGACGTGCTCGACGAGCGCTGTGAGGTCGGCGAAGTGACTGTAGATGCTGGCGGGTGCGACGCCGACCTCGCGGGCGACCTGGCGCAGGGTGAGCGTCTCGGGCCGGTCCATCGTCGCCAGCAGGCGTGCTGTCGCCTCGATCAGCTGTTCGCGTAGCACCTGGCCTTGCCCGCGCGGGTTCCGCCGTCGCGTGGCCTGTTCCACAAGCCGCTCCTTCCGTGCGCTCGCCAACGACTGTTCAGCCGACTGTCCAGTCTAACGACCCGCCCCTGGCCGCACCCCGGGGGAAGCGTCCTTGACAGAGATAACCAACACTTGTTTACTCAAGTCACCAACACTTGTTCAGTCAAAGGGGTTGTCCATGCGTATCGCGGTCCTCGGTGCCACCGGCAAGGTCGGGCACTTGATCGTCGAACAGGCCGTGCAGCGCGGCCACGAAGTCGTCGCACTCGTGCGCAGGCCGGAGGTGTATGCCGCGCCCGGACAGGGCACCGTCGAGGTCCGGGAGGCCGATGTCACCAAGCCCGCGTCGTTCCCGGACCTCAGCGATGCGGACGTGGTGATGTCCGCGCTCGGAATCAGCAAGGGCGACGGGCCGGGAACGCTGATCGCCGGTGCGCGGGTGCTGGCCGGGTTGCCGGTGCGCACTCTGTCACTCGGTGCGCTCGGGTCCGGAGTCTCGACCGGGGCCGGTGGCGGGATGTACCAGGCGGTCATGAAGATGGTCATCGGCAAACAGCTCCAGGAGAAGGCCGACGCCGACAGGATCGTGCTCGACGGCGGCGCGACCGTGTTCCACGCCCCGGATCTACAGGTCGGCGGTATCAGCACCACCCGCCGCAACATCCCGCTGGACAGCTACCCGAAGCCGTTCCTGCCGCCGCGCGTGTCCCGCGCCACCGTCGCCGCGCTCATGCTCGACGAAGCCGGGCACCCGACGCACGACGCGAAGATCCTCGTCCCGGTCGGCAAAGCGTGATGGGCGGGTACATCGCCGTCGAAGAGGCCGTCGCCATCCCCGGTCTCGCCGAACGCCGGCCGCCCGTTCCGATGCCGGACAACACCGACCCGGAGTTCTTCGACCACGTGATGGCGCGGCTGCCCGACGTCGCGGACCTCCGGTTGCCGGACATGGACGCGGGCGGGATCACGATGCAGGTGCTCTCCCTCACCGTCCCCGGCATCGAAGCCGACCCCGATCCGCAGCGTGCCGTCGACAACGCCCGGTTCGTGAACAATTCCCTCGCCGCGATCGTCGACGCCCACCCGACCCGGTTCGCGGCGTTCGCCGCGCTCCCGCTCCAGGACCCGGACGCCGCCGTGACCGAGTTGCGCCGTGCCGTTGAACGACTCGGGTTCAAGGGCGCCCTGGTCAACGATCACATCCAGGGCAGATACCTGGATGACCCGGTCTTCGATCGGGTATGGGCGACCCTGGCCGAACTCGACGTCCCCCTGTATCTGCACCCGGGTATGCCGCCGGCGGACCGCTGGCACGTACTCGACGGTCACCCTGAGCTGGACGGTGCCTTGTGGAGCTGGCAGGCCACGACCGGCGGCCACGCGATGCGCGTCGTGATGTCCGGGGTGTTCGACCGCCACCCGGCCGCCCGGATGATCCTGGGGCACGGCGGCGAGTTCTTGCCGTTCCAGTTGTCCCGGTTCGATTCCCGGTACGCGACCGTCACCGTTCGGCAGCCGCTGCGACGTCGGCCGTCCGAGTATTTCGGCACGAACATCTTCGCCACCACCAGCGGCGTCCTGTCTCCCGCCGCCGTCGAGGCGCTGGTGCATGTGATCGGCGCGGACGCGGTGCTGTTCGCCGTCGACTACCCCTACGAGAACACCGGCGCCGCGGTCGCCGCACTCGCACACACGGCCCTCCCGGATGCCGACAAGCAGAAGATCGCCCACGGCAACGCCCGTCGGCTGCTGCGTCTTTGACACCCCGGGCACCAGTGTTCTCGAACATGAGAGGTTCGTCATGAAGGTATTTGTCACAGGTGCGTCCGGGCACATCGGCCAGGCGCTCGTCCCCGAACTACTCGCCCGCGGCCACAGGGTCGCCGGGCTTGCCCGTTCCGATGCAGCGGCGGACACCCTCGACGGCATGGGGGCGGAGGCGGTGCGCGGCACCCTCTCCGATCTCGACACGATCCGGGAGGGAGCCGCCGCTGCCGACGGGGTGATCCACCTTGCGTTCATCCACGACTTCGCCGACTTCGCCCAAGCCGTCGACACGGACCGCCGCGCGATCGACGCGATCGGGTCCGCACTGGCTGGAACGGACAGGCCGCTGATCGCCGCCGCGACCATTCCGGCCGTCCCGGGCCGGGCCGCCACCGAGGAGGACGACGGCGACACGGCCGGAGGACTCGACGGGCGCGCGGCCAACGCCCGCGCCGTGCTGGAACTGGCCGGACAGGGAGTGCGATCCGCGATCGTAAGACTGCCGCACACCGTCCATGCCGCAGGCGGACGCGGCGGCTTCGCCGGGTCGCTGTTCCGGATCGCTCAGCGAGCCGGAGTGTCCGGATACGTCGGGGACGGGTCCGCGCGCTGGCCGGCGGTCCACGTCGATGACACCGCGAGGCTGTTCCGTATCGCGCTCGAAACCGCACCCGCCGTACACGTGCTTCACGCCGTCGGTGAGGAAGGCGTGGCGATTCTCGACACAGCCACGGCGATCGGCCGCGAACTGAACGTGCCGGTACGGGCCGTCGACCCGGACGCACTCGGATTCCTCGGACGCCTTGCCACCATCGACAAGCCCGCGTCGAGCACCCTCACCCGGCAACGTTTCGGCTGGACACCGACCGGCCCCGGCCTGCTCGAAGACCTGAACCCCTCCTGATGGTCCCAGCCCGCGGACTCCTGATGAGGGTCGCGCGGCCCGTTCCCCGATCGCGGGAGCAGCCGAACGCCGGCCAGCAGCTTTACCGCCGAGGCGGCTGATTCCCCACAGTTGAAGTACTGCCGGTACTCGACCGGCCGCCAGATCGTCATCGACCTCGCAGGACGCTCAGTCGAGACAGAACTCGTTGCCCTCGATGTCCTGCATCACGACTGGAGCGGTTCGAGACCGATGTACTGTCCGGGTTCGTCCTGGCACGGGCCTCAGCAGGGCTGGCGGACGGCACCATCCGCGGGGACGTCGGTCACCTGGATCAGATCAGGACCTGGTTCGCCCGGCCCTGGTGGGACATGGAGCCCGCTGACGCGGCCGTGTACTTCGGGAAGGTGCTGCGGCACTCGCCCAGCGGCACCCGGCTGGGCCGGTCGCAGGCGTTGAGCATGTACTTCATGTTCCTGGAGCAGCGGCACAAGGTCGAAATCCACCGGATGACCAGCCGCGTGGCCGAGTGCCCGATCGACGAGATGAGCCGGCCGCGTGGGGCCAAGGACGCCCAACTGCGGATCCCGCCGACTGAGCCGGAGATGGCGCCGTCCGTCGATTCCGCTGATCTCCACATCGACCTGCACCTAGAATGCAGAAGAGTAGCTGGTGAAACACTCGCAGACATGGTGGAAACGAGGTCGGCGTTTCGATGCAGGTAGCAGTCGAGCATCCCGATATGTCGGAGGAAGCACGCTTGGCTGCCTACAGCGCTGTTTCCACCTCACTCGCCCTGCGAAGTGATCACCGGCTGGCCGAGCTTGTGGACGCCGCCGTGCGGCTCGGCTCCGGAATCGGCGGCAAGTCCGCGCTGATGGAGGTCGACGGAAAGACGGTCTTCGTGAAACGGGTGCCGCTCACGGACATGGAGCGGTTGCCGGAGCACGTACGGTCCACGGCCAACCTGTTCGGGCTTCCCACCTACTGTCAATACGGCGTCGGTGGGCCTAGTTTCGGTACATGGCGGGAGCTCGCTGTTAACACCATGACGACGAACTGGGTGCTCGGAGGGCAGTACCAGGGGTTTCCGGTGATGTACCACTGGCGCGTGCTGCCGGACACGACCGCTCTTCCCGAAGAACTCGCGGACGTGGAACGGGCCGTGGCCTATTGGGGAGGCCGCCCCGAGGTACGCCGTCGTATCGAGGCCCTTCAGCGGTCCTCTGCGAGCCTCGTGCTGTTCCTGGAGTACATCCCTCAGACGCTCCATGAGTGGCTCACCGAGCAGGTGCAGGCTGGTGAAGATTCTGCCGACCGGGCTCTCTCCCTGGTGGAGTGGGAACTGGAAGCCGGCACGTCCTTCATGAACGCTCGCGGGCTCCTGCACTTCGACGCCCATTTTCAGAACATCCTGACCGACGGCCGACGCCTCTACTTCACGGACTATGGCCTTGCCCTCTCCTCCCGATTCGATCTGTCACCGTCCGAGAAACAGTTCTTCGAACTGCACCGGACCTACGATCGCTGCTACACGGTCAGCTGGCTGGTCAACTGGCTGATCACTGCTCTATACGGATACGAGCGGAATGAACGTGTGGCACTCATTCACGCATGTGCCGATGGGAAGAAACCGCCGAACGGATCGCCAAAGGCCAAAGCGATCCTCTCCCGCCATGCACCGCTCGCCGCAGTGCTGACGGACTTCTACCTCAAGATCCAGGAGGAGAGCAGGGAGAGCCCGTACCCCTTGAGGGAGCTTCTCCGGGTCCTCGAAGCGGACAGGTCAGGTAGTCGCTGAGCAGAGCCCGTTTTACTGGCGCAGAGCACTTAGAGGATGTCTCATGTGGTGAGTTTCGCGAGCTTCTTGTAGCAGGTGAGGGTGGCTGCGAGGCCGAGGAAGGCGAGGAAGTGGGAGCCTTTTCGCTCGTACCGGACGGTGAGCCGGCGGTAGCCGAACAGCCAGGCGATCGACCGCTCGATCTTCCAGCGGTGCCGTCCGAGCCTCTCGCTCGATTCGATCCCGGGACGTGCGATGCGCGGTGAGGGTCTCCGCAAGGCCGCCATGCAACTCGACAACCCCGGCCCGCAGAAATGAGCTGACCAGCCGCAGGACCCTGCGGTCCTTGATGCGCTCGGCCACCAGGCCCCATGAGGACGTGGTGGTCGAGTCGGCGAAGCTCTTCCCGGCCTTCGCGAGCGCGCGCTCCACGGCTTGGACCGAGGCGAGCCCGCAGTACTGCGGGTCGGTGGCACTGACGCCGGTGGCGGAGATCCGGACGAGAGATTCGCGGCCGGTGGCCCTGAGACCCTCCTCGTCCACCAGGAGCAGGGCCGCCGCCCCGTCGTTGAGGGGCGAGGCATTGCCCGCGGTGACCGTACCGGTGTCCTTGCGGAAGGACGGCTTGAGTCTGGCCATCGCAGCGAGGGAGGTATCCGTCCGTACACACTCGTCGGCCGGGTAGACGACCGGGTCGCCCGTCAGCTGCGGGATCGTCACCGGAGCCAGTTCGGCATCGAACAGCCCCTCGGCCTGGGCCATGGCCGTCTTCCGGTGGGAGGCAAGGACGAGCTCGTCCTGCTGCTCACGGCTGAACTCGCGCTTGGCGGCGATGAGTTCGGCGGACTCGCCCAGCGCGACGGTCCACTGCGGGTCCATCCTCGGGTTGACCATGCGCCATCCGAGGGTGGTGGAGTACAACTCGGCGTGTCCGGCCGGGAACGGCCTGTCCGCCTTGTGCAGGACGTAGGGGGGCCCGGGTCATGGACTCCACACCGTCGGCCACGGCGTTCGAGGCGTCGCCGACGGCGATGGCACGGGCAGCCTGAACCGTCGCCTCAAGGTCCTGAGGCGCACAGCCGGTTCACGGTCACGCCCGGCACGGTGGTAGGCAGGCCGGCCAGCAGCGCGGCCATGCGGGCGACGTTGCGGTTCTCCTCGTCGGCGCCGTTGGCGTTGCCGAAGTACACGTCCTCGATCCGGGCCGGGTCCAGCTCCGGGGTGCGGGTGAGCGGTTCGCGCAGAGCGTGGGCGGCGAGGTCGTCCGGGCGCACCGACGCCAGGCCGCCGTTGTAGCGGCCGACCGGGGTGCGTACGGCATCGACGAGGTAGACGTCCTTCACTTCAGGTCCTCCGGCACGGTCAGCTTGGCTTCTGTCCGGGCGGTGATCTCGTCCACGGTGACGCCGGGAGCGGTCTCGACGAGCAGGAGCCCGTCGTCGGTGACGTCGAGGACGCCGAGGTCGGTGATGATCCGGTGCACGCAACGCTTGCCGGTCAGCGGCAGCGCGCACTCCTCGACGATCTTCGGCGAGCCGTCCTTGGCGGTGTGGGTCATCACGACGATCACCGTGCGGGCGCCGTGGACGAGGTCCATGGCCCCGCCGATCCCGGTGATCATCTTGCCGGGGACGGCCCAGTTCGCCAGGTCGCCGTGCGCGGAGACCTGCATGGCGCCCAGGACGGCAACGTCGATGTGGCCGCCGCGGATCATCGAGAACGACAGCGCCGAGTCGAAGAAGGAGGCGCCGGGCAGGACGGTGACGGTCTCCTTGCCGGCGTTGATCAGGTCCGGGTCGACGGCGTCCTCAGTGGGGTAGGGGCCGGTGCCGAGAATGCCGTTCTCGGACTCCAGGACGACCTCGACGCCCTCGGGCAGATGATTGGGGATCAGGGTGGGCAGGCCGATGCCGAGGTTGACGTACTGGCCGTCCCTGAGTTCCCGCGCGGCGCGGACGGCCATCTCTTCGCGCGTCCAGGCCATCAGTTGCTCACCGTTCCTCGTGCGGACGGCGCGGAAATCGTGCGCTGTTCGATTTTCTTGTCTCTCGCCTGCTCGGGCGTCAGCGCGACCACCCGCTGGACGAAGACGCCCGGCAGGTGCACCGCGTCCGGGTCGATCTCGCCCGGCTCGACCAGTTCCTCGACCTCCGCGATGGTGATCTTGCCCGCCATCGCGGCCAGCGGGTTGAAGTTCCGGGAGGACTTGTTGAACACCAGGTTCCCGTGCCGGTCACCCCTGGCCGCCCGGACCAGGGCGAAGTCGGTGAGGATGCCCCGCTCAAGCAGGTACTCGGAGCCGTCGAACTCGCGGACCTCCTTCGGCGGCGAGCCCAGCGCGACGCCGCCCTGCCCGTCGTAGCGCCAGGGCAGCCCGCCGTCGGCGACCTGGGTGCCCACCCCCGCCGGGGTGTAGAAGGCGGGAATGCCGGCCCCGCCGGCGCGCAGCCGCTCGGCCAGCGTGCCCTGGGGGATCAGCTCCACCTCCAGTTCCCCGGCCAGGTACTGGCGGGCGAACTCCTTGTTCGCCCCGATGTAGGAACCGGTCACCCGCGCGATCCGCCCGGCTGCCAGCAGCACCGCCAGGCCGGACTCCATCGCACCGCAGTTGTTGGAGACCACCGACAGCTCGCCCACTCCGCGCTCGTACAGTGCCTGGATCAGCACGTTCGGCACACCGCTGAGGCCGAAACCACCCACCGCCAGCGACGCGCCGCGAGGCACATCGGCCACCGCCTCCAGGGCCGTGGCGACCACCTTGTCGGTCATGCGCCGGCCGCCTTGGCCAGGGCGGATCGCGGCTCGGTCGGAAGCGGCACGGGCAGGCGGGTCAGTGCGGTGCGGTATTCGGTGACGATGCGCTCGACGACCTCGGCGGCGGAAAGCACCGCGTCGATGAGGCCCGCTGACTGGCCCGCTTCCACCTTGCCCTCGCGCACCCGGCCGTGCAAAGCGGCGTCCTTCAGCGTGGCGGCCTGGAACTCCTTGCGGCGCACATCGAGTTCGGCGGCGGATTCCTCAAGTCGCCGCATGCGTGTGGTGAAGTCGTTCTCGACGGCACGGATGAGTCCGAGGCCGTGGCCGACTGTGCGGGTGTCCTCCACTCCGGCGGCAAGCACCGCCGACTTGTAGTCGGGGTGGACGGTGGCTTCCTCGGTGGCGAGGAAGCGGGTGCCGAACTGGGCGGCGCCCGCGCCCAGGGCCAGCATCGCGGCGAGGCCGGCGCCGTCCGCGATCCCGCCGGAGGCGATCACCGGGGTCTGAGGAACGGCCTGGACCACGGCACGTACGAGCACCTGCGTGGCCACCATGGCGGGTGGCGGGTGGCCGCCCGCTTCCGCGCCGACGGCGACGAGGCCGTCGACGCCCGCGTCCGCTGCCTTGCGGGCGTGTTCGACCCCGGCCACGACGTGCAGGCACACGGTGCCGATGTCGCGGAAGCGCTCCAGGTAGCGGCGTGGCCCGCCCTGGGATGCGATCAGTACCGGTGGCCGGCGGGACAGGAGCAGGTCGATGACCTCGTCGGCGCCTTGCCGGTGGAGGGGCAGGTTGACCGCCCAGGGCCGGTCGGTGCCCGCCGTCATCTCGTCGAGCACGCGGGTGAGATCGGGCACGCGCATGGGGCCGGCGGCGACGACTCCGAGACCGCCGGCCCGGCTGACCGCGAGCGGGAGCGCCGAACTCGACGAGGCCCAGGACATGCCGGCCTGGATGACGGGGAGGCGGACGCCGAGCAGCCGGGTGACCGGGGTGGGGATGCTGGTCATGCCGGCACCCCGTGGTCTCGCTGGGCGAGCAGCGTACGAGCGTGGGAGGCGAGCCGGTTCTTCGGCACTTTGGAGCTGGCGGTCATGCCGATGTCTTCGAAACCGTCGACGATGCGCAGATGGCGGGGCACCTTGAAGCCGGCCATGCGGGTGCGGGCCCAGGTGAGCAACTCGTCCTCGGTGGTGCCTGGTTCGGTGAGGACGACGAACGCGAAGGGCACTTCGATGAGACGTTCGTCGGGGACTCCGACCACGACGGCCTGCCGCACGTGCGGATGGCTGTGCAGGGTGTCCTCGACGTCGGCCGGTGCCACGTTCTCGCCGCCGACCCGGATGATGTCTTTGGTGCGGCCCACGAAGTGCAGCCGGCCGGTGGCGTCGAGCGTGCCGACGTCACCGGTGGTCAGCCAGCCGTCGGAGTCGATGGCCGCCGCGGTGGCCTCGGGGGCGTCGACGTAGCCCTGCATGACGTTCCATCCGCGAACCAGGATGGAACCGGGCTCGCCCGGCTCGCAGTCGCGGGTGCCATCGGCGGCGCGTACACAGACCTCGACGCCGGGCTCGACGCGCATGGCGCCGGACGCCCTCACCTGGTCGTCCTCCCACCAGCAGGACTGGGCGACATTGGGGGATGCCTCGGATAGCCCGTATCCGGCGACGCACTCCGTGGCGCCCAGCTCGTCGATCACGCGGCGGACAATGGTGGGTGAGGCCGCGACCCACGCACCTCGCAGATGGAGCGTGCGGTGCGCGCGGTCGGGGTGGTTGAGGAGCATCAGCGCGATGGTGTCGTTGCCCGAGAAGTGGGTGCACCTCTCGGTCTCCAGCAGCCGCAGCGCCTCGGCCGGTTCGAACCTCGGCATGGTCACCAGCGTGGTGGCGTGCTGAATGGACGAAAGGACCGACAGGGTGCTGCCGGCGACGTGGAAGAAGGGCCGAGCGCTGTGGAAGCGGTCTCCGGGTCGCAGGCCGAGGCGGGCGCCGGAGAAGAACGCGTCGGCGCACATGCTGCGCTGGGTGAGGAGCACGCCTTTGGGCCGGGAGGTCGTGCCGGAGGTGTACTGGACGAGCAGGATGTCGTCGGGGGTGCCGGTCGCGGGGGTCTCGCGGCTGACACCAGTTCTGGCTTCCACGTCGGTTTCGGCTTCGGCTTCGGCCAGGAAGTCCGGCCATGCCGTCCCCCAGTCGGGCACGTTTTCGCCGCACACGACGATCCGCTTCAGGTCGGGCAGTTCGGAGCAGGTACCGGTGCCGTCCGCGCCGATACCGATCTCGCGCAGCATGGCGCAGAAGTCGACGCGCAGCACCCGGTCGGCGACGAAGAGGGTGGAGACCTTCGCGTGGGCGAGAGTGTGTTCTACCTCGTCGGCCGTGTACCGGGTGTTGACGGGGACGGTCACCGCGCCGACCGAGCCGAGGGCGACGAACAGGGCGACCCAGCGGGGTCCGTTGCCGAGGCAGAGGCCGACACGGTCGCCCCGGCCGATGCCGGCGGCGGCGAGGGCGGTGCGGATCCGGGCAACCTCGGAGGCGAGCGCGGCGTAGGTGATCCGTTCCTCGGCGGTGACCACGGCCTCCACGTCGGGGGCGAGCAGGGCCGCCCGTTCCAGCGCCTCGTGGGCGGTCAGGGGGCATGCCGTCCTGAGGTCCATCACTTCTCCTCCTCTGGGGTGTGCGAGCTGTCGGAACGGCGGTGGGCGAACCGGTCGACGCCGGCGCGCCAGCCGCTGTCGGACAGGCACTGCTCGATGGCCGCCATCTCGATCCGGATGCCGCGGTCGAGGTCGGTCTCGCTGCCGAGGTCGACGGCCCGTTTGGTCAGCGCGATGGCGAGCGGTGGCGCCTTCGCGATCGTGGCCGCGATGTCCGCGCCGGTGTGGGCCAGCATGTCGTCCGGTACGAGGCGGGAGACGACGCCCAGGTCGAGGGCTTCGGCTGCGTGCATGGGCCGGCCGGTGAACAGGAGGTCCTTGGCGCGGCGCTTGCCGATGGCCCGCTGCAGGCGCTGGGTGGCGCCGACCGTGCCCCAGTGCGGCTCGGGGAAGCGGAATGTGGTGCTTTCGGCGGCGACGGCGAAGTCGGCGGCGAGGGTGATCTCACCGCCGGATCCCACGACCGCGCCGTGCACGAGGACGATGACCGGGTGGCGGCACTGTTCGATGGCCTCGTAGGCGGCGAACGAGGCGAGGCGGCGTTGGCGGACCCAGGCGGCGTCCCGGCCGGCCCGCTCCTTGAGGTCGGCTCCGGCGCAGAAGGCGGGGCCCTGTGCCGACAGCAGCACCACGCGGACGTCGTCGTCGGCGTCGATCTCCTCGAAGGTGGAGCGCAGTTGCCGGCACATCGGCAGGTCCACGGCGTTGCGGGCGTGGGGTCGGGCCAGTTCGACGTGGGCGATGCCGTCGGTCACCGTCCAGTGCACACGTGGCGCGTCGGTGGGGACGGACTCGTCGGTCGCGGTCATCTCAGATCACCCCTGTGGTCCGCAGGTCCTCGATCTCGCTCTCGCTGAGTCCGGCGATCTTCGCGAGGACGTCATGGGTGTCTGCACCCAGCAGCGGTGGGGCGTCGGCGGGCGCGGGCTCGCCGCCGGTCTCCCGCAGCGGGGTGCGCAGGGCCTGGAAGGTTCCCTCGGTGGGGTGCTCGAAGTCGGTGACGACGCCGCGTTCCCGGGCGTGCGGGTCGGCCAGGGCCTCACGGACGCCGCGGACTTCCCCGGCCGGGATGTCGGCGGCGCGGAGTTCCTTGAGAAGCGGCTCGCGGTCCCGCCCGGCGACGGCCGTGCGCAGCGCGGTCATGACGCGGTCGCGCTGGGCGACCCGTGCCGCGTTGTGCCGCAGGGCCGGATCGGCGCCGAGTTCGGGGAGGCCAAGCACGGAGCAGAGGGGGGACCAGTGCTGGTCGCTCCCGCTGATGTGCAGCCAGCCGCCGTCGGCGGTCCGGAAGGCGGCGGAGGGGACCCGCCCCGGGTGTTCGGTGCCGGTACGGACCGGGTCCTCGTCCAGGGCGAACAGCCGGGCCGCGTTGAGGGCATGCAGGCTGAGCTGGACGTCCATCATGGAGACGTCGAAGTGCCGGCCGCGGCCGGCGGCGCCGCGGCCGGCCAGACCGGCGAGCGCGGCGATGGCGACCCAGAGTCCGGACGTCATGTCCGCTACCGGGATGCCGGTCTTGCTGGGCGATCTGTCCGGTTCCCCGGTCATCGCCATGACACCGGACAGCGCTTGGAAGACGGTGTCGTAGCCCTTGCGCATGCGGTCGGGGCCGCTCTGCCCGAAGCCGGTGGCGGAGACGTACACCAGCCCAGGATTGTCGGCCGACAGGTCGTCGTATCCCAGTCCCAGCCGGTCCATGACGCCGGGCAGGAAGTTCTCCACGACCACGTCTGCGCCGGTGGCAAGCCTGCGTGCGACGTCCCGGCCGCGGGTGTCCTTGAGGTTCAAGGTGATGGAGCGCTTGCCGCGGTTGAAGGCGAAGAAGTAGGCGCTCTCGCCGTGCGGCAGGCGAGGCTCGAAGCCGCGGGTCTCGTCGCCACCGCCCGGCCGTTCGACCTTGATGACGGTGGCGCCCAGCTCGCCGAGGATCTGGGTGGCCATCGGGGCGGCGAGCACCCGTGAGAAGTCGAGGACGGTGATGCCGGTGAGCGGTCCGGGCGTGGCGGGCGCATTGCCAGGCGGGGGCGGGACGGACGCGGTCACCGGCGTGGGCGTGGCCGGCCCGTTCCCGGTCGGGGGCGTGGCGGGCCTGGTCACCGGCGGAACCCCCGCATCAGCGCGTTGACGTCCTGACCGGCCCGCATCGCCGCTTCGGTGGGCAGGTCCGCGACACGGTAGAACAGGTCCTTCGCCGCGCGGAGGGCGCGGGGCTCCACCGCGGCCCATCGCTCCGCGATCTCCAGCGCGGCGTCCACCACCTTGTCCGGTTCCACGACGCGGTTGGCCAGACCGTGTTCCAACGCCTCCGCGGCGGTCAGCAGCCGTCCGGTACTGATCATTTCGAAGGCGAGCTTGCGGTGCAACTGGCGCTGGAGTCCGGCCATGACCAGGGCGGGGACGATGGAGTGCCGCAGTTCCGGGTAGCCGAACTTCAGGTCCGTGCCCACCACGGTCATGTCGGCGCCGATGGCGAGTCCGGCGCCACCGCCCACGGCGGCTCCGCGCACGGCGGCGACGACCGGCGTTCCCATCCCCTGCATCTGCGTCTGCAGTCGGGCGGTGAGAGCCGCCCGCTCCAGGACCGCCTCCGGCTGGTCGGGGGTGAGGGCCGGGAACTCCGACAGGTCGGCGCCCGAGCAGAACGCGCGGCCTGCGCCGGTGAGGACTACGGCGCGTACCCGGCCGTCGTCGCCGGCCGCGGTGAGCGCGGTGCTCAGGGCCCGGGTGAGCGCGGTGTCGAGGGCGTTGAGCTTGTCGGGGCGGTTGAGGGTGAGGACGCGGACGGGGCCGCGGTCTTCGACGAGCAGGACGTCGGCGGCTGCTGCGGTCGCTGCGGCGGGCTGTCCGCCCATGGTGACGGTCACGGAAGGTTCTCCTCGGTCGGGCGGTGGAGCAGGGTCACGCGGCGGTGAAGCGCTGAAAACCGGCCCGGGCCACCATGCTGTGCAGGGGGCGACCCAGCGCCTTCTCGCAGGCCCGGGATGCGGAGGCGAGTGCGTCGATGTCGATACCGGTGTCGACGCCCATCGCGTCGAACAGGCTCACCAGGTCTTCGGTGCAGACGTTCCCGGTCAGGCCGGCTCCGTAGCCGATCTTCGACGGATGGCCGCCGACACCTCCGAGGGCGCTGTCGAAGTGGCGGCAGCCGGCCTCCAGGGCGGCGACCACGTTGGCGACGGCCGTGCCGCGGGTGTTGTGGAAGTGGGCGACGACCGGCAGCCCGGGATGGGCTCGGTCCAGGCGGCGGAAGAGATCGGCGACGGCTGCGGGAGTGGCGACGCCGGTGGTGTCTCCCAGGGTGACGGCATCGGCGCCGAGGGCGGCGAAGCGGCCGACGTCCTCAGCGACGCGGCCCGGGTCGACGTGCCCTTCGAAGGGGCAGCCGAACGCGACGGAGACCACGCCGATCAGCCGGAACCGGCCGCCTGCCAGGGCCACCATGTTCTCGACCCGCCTCCACTGCTGCGCCCGTGTGCTGCGCAGGTTTTTCTGCGTGTGGCTCTCACTGGCTGACACCAGCAGGCTCAACTCCTCGGCGCCTGTACCGCGGTCGAGGTCGGCCAGGGCGCGTTCGACGGCGCGGGGGTTGGGGCACGTCGCCTTGAACGCCACACCGGGACGGTGGGTGACGCCCGCCAGGACCTCACTCGCGTCGGCGAACCCGGGGACCCAGCGCGGATGGCTGTAGCTGGTCGCCTCGATACGGCGGAATCCCGCGTCGGCGAACGCCTCCAGCAGGGCGATCTTGGTATCGGTCGGTACGAACGTGGGTTCGTGCTGCAGCCCGTCCCGGGCGAAGCATTCGCAGATGGTGACCATGTCGGTCATCGAGCCACCTCCTCAGGATGACTCGACCAGAACTATCGCCTGTCTGTTGATATTGTCAACAGTGATCGCCGTCAATGAGGTCTCGCTCCTGTCGTTCCAGAGACAGCGCGAGGTCGGCCAGCTTCTCCAGTGCGCACCCCAGGACTCGGGCCTCCTCGTCGGAGAGGAGTGCCGCGAAGGCCGCGTCCCGCTCGTTCGCGGCCACGATCAAGCCCCGGTACACCTCGACCCCGGCCTCAGTGAGGGCCAGTTGGCGACTGCGCCCCGCCCCCTCGGTACGCTTGACGAACCCCCGCTCGACCAGTCCACGCACCACCCGGCTCATCTGCGCCTTGTCCAGGCCGGCCCGCCGGGCCAGCCGGTTGAGCGTCAGTGTCGGGTCGGCGGCGATGAGCGCGATGGTGCGCCACTCGCCGAGGCTGACGTCGAACTCGCGGCGATATCTGAGGGCCGCGCTGCGCGACAGGGCCGACGACGTACGCGAGAGTCGGTAGGACAACAGCTCGGAGATCGGCACAAGGTCTCGACCGTCCTGACGTTTCACCATGAGCGGCATGGTATCCCGCCGAGAGTGTTGACTTTATCAACTTAGGCGGCGGAAACTCGCAGCGCCCGCCGCCTCCGGCGACACCCCCCCCAGCAAAGGAGCTGTACGTCGTGGCCGATCCAACGACCTTTGCCAAATCGCAGCACGCCGCCGACATGTCCGAGGTCGACCGCGCCGCGACCTACCGCACCATCACCTGGCGCGTGATGCCGCTCCTGGTCATCTGTTATGTCGTCAGCTTCATCGACCGCACCAACATCGGGATCGCCCAGCAGGGGCTCCAGCGGGACCTCGGCTTCGGCTCGGCCGTCTACGGCCTCGGAGTGACCCTCTTTTTCCTCGGCTTCATTTTCTTCGAGGTACCGAGCAGCGCGCTGCTCGCCCGCATCGGTGCCCGCAAGACACTCGTTCGCATCATGGCGTCCTGGGGCGTCGTCACCGTCGGCACTTCACTCGTCCACAACGAGATCACCTTCTATGTCGCCAGGTTCCTTCTCGGCGCCGCGGAGGCCGGCTTCTTCCCCGGAGCGCTCTACTTCCTCTCGCGCTGGTTCCCCTCCGTCCGGCGCACGCGCATGACCGCGGTGTTCTTCGCGGGAGTGCCCGTATCCGGTGTCCTCGGCTCCCTCATGTCCGGCAGCATCATGAATGCCTTCGGCGGAAGCGCTGGTCTCGCGGACTGGCAGTGGCTGTTCATCATCGAGGGAATCCCGCCGCTCCTGCTCGGGGGTGCCGTCCTGCTGTGGCTGGTCGACGAACCCGAACAGGCACGCTGGCTGACTGCCGCGCAGCAGGCGGCCATACGGGCGGACCTTGTCGCGGACCAGCGGCGCAAGGAAGACGGGCAGGCGACTGGCAAGGGGCACAACGGACTGCTTCTCGCGCTGCGCGACCCCAAGGTGTGGATCATTGGCCTGTGCGCCTGCGGCGCCTACACCCTCGCCAACGCCGTGTCCTTCTGGACACCGCGGATCATCGCCGAGGCGGGCGTCGGCGATGTCCTCGACCTCGGCCTCTTCTCCGCTCTGCCGCCCCTGCTCGGTATCGTGGTCATGCTGATCGTGGGACGGCACTCCGACCGCACCCTGGAACGGCGTTGGCACGCGGCCCTCAGCTGGGTCGTCGCCATCGTGGCCATGGTCGCGCTCTCGGTTGCCGGAAACAACGTCGCCCTGGTCGTCGCGCTCCTTGCGGTCCTGGCCGCTGCCCACTACTCCGGCCTCACCGTCTTCTATTCCATCCCCTCCATCTACCTCAGCGAACGCGCGGCGGCCACCGGAATCGCCCTCGTCACCTCGATGGGCTCGTTCGCGGCGGCCGCGTCGCCGTCCCTGCTCGGATTCATCCAGAGCAGCACCGGCAGCCTTGCCCTCGGCCTGCAGATCAGTGCAGGCATCGTGTTCCTCGCCGTTGTCCTGCTGCTGGTCGGTATCAAGGCGAGCGACCTGCGAGAGCAGCTCTCGTCGTAGGCCCGAACGTGCGTCCGGGCCCGGGGTGGTTCGTGAACGTGCCTGTCACAGGGCTGCTATGGGTGAGACTTGTTGGATGCTCGTGCTGTCGGGTGTGGCTGGTAGCAGGCGATCGCCGTCGAGTAGCCGGGAGGGGTCTCACCTCACGGCCCTCACAAATCCGTACGTGTTGGTCGCCCGTCATACGGCTCTTGCCGTTCTGGTCACCAGCCCTGGGGGACGTGGGTGGTCCAGGCCCAGTGGGCGAAGAACCTGGGTCGTCGTGCGACGGCCTGGTTCCAGGTGTCCTGGGCTTTCTTCGTACTCGCTGAACTCCGCACGGACACCACCGCTGCCTGACGGCCGCCCGTCGCGCCCCAACCGTTCTGGCCGCACCCCTCGGTAGGGCATGCCTCCCGTACGGCGGCGCTCGTCTCCGGGCGGGACGGAGAAAGGGCTTCCGTCGATCCTGCCACAGCGCAACGCCCTCGGTTCCAACATCGGCTACAACGGCGGCGACCCGCACGCCCTGGCCGCCTGCCTCACCCAGGTCGCCGCCACCGACGGCCAGAACACGGCCGCCGGCACCCCGTACGAGAAGGCGCGCCCCGCGATCCTCGCCTGGACCCAGAGCAGTGCGGCCGACCGCGGCGCGAACAAGCTGACCCTGCGCGACCTCAAGGCCATGCAGCAGAGCTGACCGACGCGACGCGCGGATGCCCACGGACGTTCGATCCGTGGGCACCCGCGCGTACGCCCCGGAGCGCCTGGAGCAGTACTGTCACGTTGTTGAGTGTGAGTGCGTGAGTGCGTGACGGGCATGGTGGGGCTGGGTTCTCGTGAAGCACGTGATCATCTGGGCGCGGTAGTGAGAAGCGGTCATCAGGCGGCGGCGGGGCCGGAAGTGCGGTGAGGTGCCGCTGAACGCGGAGAAGAGGCAGCTCCTCCGCCTCGCTCCCGCCTGCGTCACGGCGTCCGGGCACGGTCTCTGAGTCGTCCTTGCGGACCCACGTCTGCAGCGACTTCGCGGTGATCCCGAGGTCCGGGGCCACCGCCGGGTAAGTCCGCTTCCCGGCCGCGGCTCGGTAGAGGGCGACCTGCTTCGCGCTACATGAGACGATGCGGCCAACCTCGTCGGGACGGAACAGGACGGGACGGGCCTCACACGGTGAGCCTGATCGCTTCGATCCAGAGGTCGTTGTCGTGGGTTCCGGCGTAGGTGAAGTCGTATCCGGAGCCGGGTTCGTCGCACGCCAGGCCGAGCCAGTCGTCGCCGTGGACGTAGGTGGTCTGGCAGACGTTGCCGGCGCCGCTGTCGACGTTGATGGTGAACCCCAGCATGTGCGGGGCGTGCTTCTTGGTGCTGCCGAGGTAGTGGTCGAGGCCGTCGGGGACCTCCGTCCACGGCTTGGGGAAGTGCCCCTCGCCGTTGGTCGACGCGGGGTCGTAAACGTAGGCGGAGCCGGCCGTGCCCTTGGCGCCGGACACGGCGATGTTGACGGCCGTGATCATCCCCTTGCCTGGTGCGCCGGCCGTCCGGCCGTCGCACACGGGCTTTTGCCAGCCTCGCCCGGAGACGTACACGCGGTAGCAGATGTGCCGTCCCGGATCCTTCCTGGCAAGCCGATTGACGGCGGTGGCGGCGGTGTCCGGCGCGGGTTTGCTGGTGACGGTCACCGTTGCCTTCGGCGGCCGCATGGTCACGGTGGCGGTGGTGCCCTCGGTGTCCTTCGGCTTCGGTGTGGCCGCTGGGGAGGCGTGAAACGACGGCGGCTGCAGGCTCGGGGAGAGGGAGACAGTGGGCAGCGGCTTCGGGACACGGGGTGCCGAAGACTCGTTAAGTTTGTCGCTGGCGCCAGCGGCACTGTTGTCTTCCCCTCCGCCGTCCGACCCTCCGCCGAGCATCACCAGCGGCACGATGACGAGGGCGGCCACCCCGAGTGCGACCGGCCCGACGACCAGGGGCCGGTGAAGCAGACCGGGGCCCCGATACTCGTCGTCCGACTGCCGTGGCGCCGCGCCCGCGCTGGCGTCCTTGGAGCGGCGAGGCAGCGACAGGGAAGGGACACGGGAGGAGAACGAGGGGAGCGAGGGCTGAGGCAGCGAAGGCCGCGACTCGTTGAGGTCGTCGTCAGGGCTGTCGGCGATGTCGTCGGGGTCGACGATGTCGTCGGGGCTGCCGTCGAGATCGGCCTCGAACGGGGCACCGAAGCCGGAAGGCCCGGCTTCACCGGTCTGTCCGTCCGGCTCATGGGGCTCTGCCCACCCGGTGGCCTCCTCGGCCGTCTCCGCCGGTGGCGGCGATGGCGGTGCCACCGGCGGCGACGGCTCGGCCGGCTCCTCCTCCAGCCTGCTCGAACCGTCAGGGGCGACCTCGACGAACGTCACGTGCTCGGCAGCGGGATCGGAAATGGCCGCAACGACAGGGGAGTTGCGCTCGAGTGCGTGCCGGTGCAGCGTGTCGAGGACCGCCTCGTCGACGGACTGCCCTCTCACCGCCTGCACGGGAACCCCGTCGATGGAGGCGGAGCCGTCGGCGTCTATGAACACCGCGAACCTCGGCGACGGCACGGAAGCTTCCACGGATGGCTCCTGCTCGCTCATGTCCACAGACTCCCCGGGCGCGCAGCGGGCTGGCCCCGCCGCGGTGAGGTCGTCCGTACTTCGTCCGGGCTCATGCATTTCCTTCCTTGCGTTGCGGCTGTGAGCTACAACGGGGGGCGGTGGAACAAGGTTCAATGGCCGTGTGGGGGCGGGGCGATGTCGCCCCGGGGCCGGTCACCGGCGTGGAGGAGAGTGTGGCCGTGTCTGCACCGCGGCGGCGGAGCGGGTGCCCTCCCGGGGTTTACGCGGGGCGCGTCTCGCCTCACGCTGACGTTGGTTGTCAGCGCCCGCCTGTCTGAGACCAGCGGGTTCAGCGGGGCGGCGTGGGCGTCGGGGCCTGAGGTGGTCGGGGTGGAAAGGTTCTGTGCCGCCACCATTTGCTGGCGCTCATCCAGAGGCGTAGGGGGATGGGCGGTGATCCCCGAGAAGTCCCTCACTGTGAAGGAGTGCTGGGCATTGCCGGGAAACCAAGGGTTCGAGGGAGGGAGGTCCAGACGGAAATCCACAGCCTTGGGCTCAGGGGTTGGACAGTCCTGCCGCTGCGTTTCCTTGCCAGACGATATGGATGTGGTGGGCAGTTCGACGTCGACCACCGTACCCGTGTCATCGAATGCCTCTTCGACTCTCCCGGCACGGCTGTCGTCGTGCGTGTGGTTTGACGAGGGTTCTGCGCTCTTGGGCTCGGTCCTTGGGAGCAGTTCCCCGACCACCGGCAGCTTTCCCTTTGCGTACGCCGCCCGAGGCTCCGGGGCATTCGAGATTCGTTCCAGGGTGGCGTGCAGGACTTGCTGGAGTTCCGGGATCGAGAAGTCGGCCACCTTACCGACGCACGGTGGAAGGCTATCGAGCCCGCCGGGTGGGGACCCCACGGGATACCCATCCGCACCTGTGCGACGACTGCAAGCAGCAAGCCGTCACCGCCGGACGCGAAGCCGATCAGGCCGGGGACGAGCCGAACAGCAGTCCCTGGGCTGAGGGGCCCGGCCGAAGAGGCGAGAAAGGTCAGGACTGCGCGGTCCGGAACGCGAGATACCGGCTGAAGGCTTCGTGGCTGTCGGGAGTGAAGCGCCACTCCAACAGGGCCGAGTGAAGTTCCGACTCGGTCAGCCAGCCATGCCAGGCGACCTCATCGGGATCGGGGGCCACAGCGTCTGGGACCACGGCTTCGTGCACGCCGAGCCAGTGAGGGCTCAAGCCACTGCGGTTGATGAACGTGAACAGCAGGCGCGGCAGGCCACGAATGCCCAGCTCTTCGGCCAACTCCCGTGCGGCAGCCTGTTCATAGGATTCGCCGACATCCACGGCGCCACCGACCACGACCTCATAGAGCCCGGGAAAGCGCGACAGCTGCTCCGACCGCCGATGGACGAGGATCCGGCCACGCTCATCACGGCACACCGTCGAGGCGATTCGATGCAGCCAACCCTCCCGGATGGCCTGCCGACGGGTGACCACCCCCAGGACACGATCTTGGCAATCGACACGCTCCACCAGTTCATCCACGGAGCACACCCTGGCAGAACCCACTGACAACGCCGTTTCTCGGCGAGCCGTTCTCGGAACCCGATAACATTCTGGTGCGATGTGCCGGTTTGATGCGCCTCGCTGAGAGCCTGGCAATGATGCGCGGCCACCGGGCGCCGTCCTTCGGCAAGGTGGCCCTGATCGACGGGAGTGGCACGTCACGTTCGGTCACGTGCGAGCAGGCAGCACTCGCCTTCGCGCTGCGCTGCCTCGCCGAGCCGACCGAGCGCGTCGCTGGACCACGCTCAGGGGCATGGACTCGGGGGCCACATGATGACCGAGTTTCTCACCTGGGCAGGACCTGCACGTATCCGCCTGGGGGTCGCCGACTACAACGAACGTGCAGTCCGGTTCTACCAACGCCACGGCTTTGAGATCACAGGCGAGCGCTACCTCTGGCGAGGGAGGCTGCCAACCCTGCCTATGACCCGCGAGGCCCCATCAGCCGCCGACTGCAGCTGAGCATAGGCATCAGGCCGTGCCCGGTCACGGCACCGCTGTCATTTCTGATAGCAGCGGCAGTACGGCGGCCTCGTGAGGGCGGGGGGCGTGGCGCTGACATGTGGGGATCAGCCGGTCTTGTCAGCGAGCCGGTGGGGTGAGGGTGGTGCGGTCGAACGGGCCACCATGTGAGGCGGCGTACGTGACGGCGTCGTTGACGGCGTTGAGGCCGAACGACCGGACCCGTTCGGGGGAGAGGTCCAGGGTGCGCGAGGCCAGGAGCCGGATGATACCGACGTTCGCTGTACGCGGGTACATCCACTGGCCTCGCACGGTGATCGAGTTGCGCATGATCCATGGGTACGGGAGTGCGAGGTCGTCGCCACCGAGCATGCCGACGCCGCCCATGAGAACGACGCGGCCGTATTCGCGCACGGTCATGGCTGCCATGCGCGCTGCCGAGCTGGGTGCGCTCGGCGGTAGCAGGTCGATCACCATGTCGATCGGGCCGTCGGCCGCCGCGGACATCGCCGCGCGGTCGCCGGCCGCGTCCCCGGTGAGCGGGACCGGGCGCACGAGCGGACCGAACCGGTCGGCGAGGAGGTCGAGCGCGGCCCGGTTGCGGCCCGGGGCGACCACGCGGCCCGCCCCCATGGCGAGCGCTACCGCGACCGCACTGCTGCCGAGGTTGCCGGTGGCCCCGCTGACGAGCAGCGTCTCACCGGCTGCGAGCCCGCCGGCCAGCAGCCCGCCATAAGGGATGACGTGCACGCCGAGCGCGGCCCAGCGGGCCGGATCGTCCCCCGCCGCTGCGGGGAGCGGGAAGACGTTCTCCGTCGGGATCCGCATGAGCTCGGCGAACGATCCGTCGTGCAGGTACCGGGCGAGGCGCGCGCCGCCCTCGCCGCGGGAGCTCCAGCCCTGGAGCGTGATGTCAGGCGTCAGGGCGTCGTCCCGCGAGCGCACCGTCGAGTCGCACCACACCAGGTCGCCGGAGCGTAGCCGGGTGGAGTCCGGGCCCACGTGGACGACCCGTCCCACGCCGCCGATCCCAGGCACGACGGGAGGGACCAGGGGGTAATTCCGCTCGCCGCTGAAGACCTCGGCCGCGTAGGGCGCCACGCTGGCGGCGAGGACCTCGACCACCACCTCGCCGCCGCCGGCCTCGGGGTCGGGGACCTCCCGCACCGTGAGCGGGGCACCGAACTGCGTCAGAACTGCTGCTCGCACGTGATGACCTCCGTGTTCGTCCGTGTTCGTCGGGATCGACACTAGGAACCCGGCCGGCATGCGGGAAGCGACGATTAGGCATCTGTGGTATGCGTATGCCGCATGGACATCTCCAGCACAGGCCTACGGGTCCTGCGGCAGATCGCCGAGTCCGGCAGCTTCACCGCAGCAGCCACCCGGCTCGGCTACACCCAGTCGGCGGTCTCACGCCAGGCCGCCTCCCTCGAACGATGCGCGGGCACAGCCTTGTTCGAACGCCGCCCCGACGGAGTGCGGCTCACCCCCGCGGGTCTGACTCTGTTGCGCCACGCTCGCACGATCCTGGACTGTCGAACGCCGAGCCACTGCTCGGCGTCTGGCCCGGCCTGCCCGGACGGCCGGACATCGTTCACTGCGCGCGCGACTGGCTGACGAAGCTTCAGCTGGTCGCCGGTGGCTTCGGGGTGACAACGGTGCCCTCGAAGCTCTCGCCGGTGCTGCCGCCCGGGGTGAGCCTGCTGCACGTCGAAGGCGCACCTCCCGAGATCCGCCGGGTTCTCGTGGCGCGACTTCCCGGCCGCCCCACCCCGGCGATCACGGCCGTCACCCGAGCAATTGCCTCGACCACCTGATACGTGCCGACCCGGTCCGGGCGTGCGTGATGAGTGAATTCTCCGGCGACAGTTCCAGTTTGAGATCTTCCCGCAGGAACTGTGCCAGGCGCTCTTTGATTTCTTCGGCTTCTGCCTTTGGTCCGGCAAACCCGAGGAGGGTGTCACCGGCATAGCGTGCGTACCTCAGCCGCCGGCAGCCAGGATCCTGAGTATCCATGCTGGGCATGCTGTGGAGTTGCTTGCGCAGTTCCCGCACTTTGGCGTGGTCACCGCGCTTGCGGGCGCTTGCCATTGCCGCCCATACGCGGTGAAAGGCGCGGTTCGGCTTCCTGGCTTTTCCGGGTGTACCCGGGATAAGAACCTTCTCGATTCGACCACCCACCGGTGGACGCCCAGTCCCGAGCCGTGGTCGGTGCCGCGGCGGGCGATGGAGGGGGTGATCCCGAGGGCCCGTACCTGCTTGCGGTACTTGTCGTGGTCGTAGCCGCGGTCGGCGTAGAGCGTGACCGGTCGCTGGCGGGGCCGTCCCCGCCGGCCGCGTACGGGCGGGACGGCCTGGAGGAGGGGGACGAGCTGGGTGACGTCGCCCGCGGTTTCCGCCGGTCAGCGATACCGCCGGCGGGATGCCGTGCCCTTCGGTGATCAGATGGTGCCTGGAGCCTGTCCGGGCACGGTCGACGGGGCTCGGTCCGGTTTTGGGCCGCCCTTCATGGCCCGCACGTGGGAGCCGTCGATCACCGCCCTCGACCAGTCCAGCGCACCAGCCGCGTTCAGTTCAGCCAGGAGCGATTCGTGCAGACGCTGCCACACGCCGGCGTCGTTCCAGTCACGCAGGCGCCGCCAGCAGGTCATGCCGGAACCGAAGCCCAGCTCCTGCGGCAGGAACTCCCACGGAATGCCCGTGTACAGCACGAACAGGATCCCCGACAGCACCTTCCGGTCGTCCAGACGCCTGCGTCCCGGGTGATCTGTGCGACGCGGCACGACCGGCAACAACGGCTCGATCCGCGCCCACAGCTCATCGGGGACGATCCACGGAGGCCGCTCACCCCTTCTCATGTGCAGGCTAACAAGCCATCAGACACCAACACTCCAAGGCGAGTTCCAGTATTCTGTCAGGAGTTCTAAGCCTTGATTGGTGTGGCCGACCTGGCGGCCCGCTCGCGGTCTCAAGATCCCGTACATGGTCCGCAACGACTGGCAGAGCCGAGGTCCTGGCCATGGCCACCGCCCTGACCTGCTACAAGAAGCTCGCGGAACATGCCACGTGAGACAATCTCTAATAATCAAGGGAGTCACCAGGGGAGCTCGCAGCATGACCGGCACCACGGAGGCCCTTGGCCGGTCGGCTGCAGTCGACGACGCAGCACGAAGCATCACGCGCCCGTTCTACGTATACGCCGTGCTCGCCAACTCGCTGTTGCAGCGTGGCGTATTCGTCCTCTTCCTTCAGCAGCGAGGCTTCTCCGCCGGGCAAGTGGCCCTACTTCAGACACTGCTCTACCTGGTCAGCGGACTTGCGGAGTTGCCGACGGGAGTCATCGCCGACCGAATCGGCAGGCGTGCCAGCATCGTGATCGGCCAGGTGCTGATAGCTGGATGTCTGCTCGGTCAGGTGACGCTCTCCAACTACTGGGTGTTTCTGACGCTGTTCATCGGGCAGGGCGTGGGCATGGCATGTGTGTCCGGTTCGGACACCGCCCTGCTGTACGACCTGCTCGTGCGTCGTGGTGCAACGGCCAGCTACGTCAAGATCAATTCCCGGTTCACCATGCTCGGGACGGTCACCTCGGGAGCCGCCATCGTCCTCGGCGGCCAACTGCAACAGATTTCCTGGGGAATCGTCTACGTCGGTTCGGCGGCGTGCCTCGTCCTGGCCGTGGTGGTGCTGATGTCACGGGTGCCCGAGATCCGCGGCGCGGACGCGGTGGACGAGCAGGACGGAGCCGAGGAGGAGCACGGCGACGCCACAGCATGGCGGGCGATGCTTCGGGTCGCCACGCCGGCGCTCGTGACGCTTGTCGTGGCGTCCGGATTGATGCATGCGACTTTGACGCCGTACATCATTTTTACGCAGAAGACCCTCTCCGATCAGGGAGCGGGCACCGCATTGGTCAGCGTGGTCATATCGGCGGGATTCCTCGCCGGCGGACTCACTCCCTTGCTGTCGGACCGCGCGAACGGGCGCATCGGGTATCGGGCCATCATCCCGGTGTCTCTCCTGACGCTCGCCGTGTCACTCGGCCTGAGCGGCCTCGGCCTTGTCTGGGTCACCATCGCCGCGTTCCTGGCCCTGGTCGGAATTCCCGAGATCACCGCCGTGCTCGTGGACAACGTGTTCAACGAGGCAGTGCCGTCGCGCCACCGGGCGAGCCTGCTGTCGATGATCACATTCGTGGAGTCAGCGCTCATCGGCACCGGCTATCTCGTCCTCGGCGCGCTCATGGACGGGCTGGGCTCCAGTGTGGGCATGGCCACCTACGCCGCGGTCCCCCTGCTGGCATGTCTCCTGTGGCTCCCGGTGCTCTTCCGAGGGGCACGGGTGACCACCGAGATCGAGAAGCCCGCCGACCAAAAGGCATCCTGAAACAGACCATCTCGATCAACGCCCCTGCCCGATGGCGGAGGCGTTGCTCGTTGACATGTCGCTCCCAGCGGCGACGGAGCTGTCTTGGGGCCCGCGGAGTCGAAGTGATGGAGGGGCCCGGTGCCCGGACTGCTCGCCGACGGCGGTGCACTCCGCGGGGTAGAGCTCGCCGACGGGCGGACACTTCAGGCAGCAGGGGTGTTCCTCCTCCCGAGGAGGATCCCGAACGGTGGTGTCCTGGAAGGGCTTTGCTGCGAGAGGGACGAGCAGGGCTTCCTGCGCACCGGCCCCGCCGGCACATCAGCCGCCCCGGTCTCTGGGCCATCGACGTGCAGAGCGTGAAGACCTCCACCAGCGTTCCCGCCACGAGTCAGGGTACGGATGCGGGCAAGAAGATCGTGGGCCGGAAGCGGAGCATCGTGACCGACACGGTCGGCCTCCTCCTGGCGGTGCTGGTCACCACGGCCGGTGTCCAGGACTCCGTGGCCGGCCATCAACTGCTCGACCGGGTCCCCGCCGGCCATCCCGGCATCCGCAAGGTGTGGGTCGACGGCGGCTACCGGCAACACTTGGTCGAGCATGCCGCCACTCTCGGCATCGACAGGCAAATCGTCACCCGCACCCCTGGGACCAGGGGATTCACCCCGATAGCGAAACGGTGGGCGGTGGCACGGACCTACGGTTGGCTGATGCTCCACCGCTGCCTGGCCCGCGACTATGAGACCTCCCGCGCCGCTCCGAAGCCATGATCCACCTGGCCATGACCGACTTGATGGCCCGCCGCCTCACCGGCGAAGCCACCATCTCCCGGCGCGACCCGACACCACCGGATCAAATCCGCATCACGGGATGAAACAACGGGAGAAAACGACCTCTCAGCCCGAGCACCCCGTGATTCCCCCGTCGAGGGGGATGACCGCGGCAGTGACGTAGGCGCCGGCCCGCGAGGCGAGGAACCGCACGGCACCGACGATGTCCCCGGCGAGCCCGTACCGGCCCAGCGGAACCCGGGCCAGCAACTCGTTCTCGACGCCCTGGTCGGCTGCCACGTGGCCGAGCATGTCGGTCAGGAAAGGCCCTGGGGCGATCGCGTTCACGGTGATGTGCTCCGCCGCCAGCCGTTTGGCGAGATGCCTGGTCAGCATGTGCAGCCCTGCCTTGCCGGCGCTGTAGGAGTAGTTCTCCCACAGGGGGGCGTTGATCCCGTCGACGCTGCCGATATTGATGACGCGGGCGGGGTGGTCGGCCCGCCCTGCTCGTCGCAGCAGCGGCAGAATCCCGACGGTGAGGTCGAAGGGAGCGATGAGGTTGGTGCCGAGTACCTTCGTCCAGCCCGCTGTGGGGAACGCCTCCAGCGGGGCGCCCCAGGTCGTCCCCGCGTTGTTGACCAGGATGTCCACGCTGTCGTGGTGCTCGGCGAGCCAGGCCGCGAGCCGTTGACAGCCCTCCGGGGAGGAGAGGTCGGCCGGTACGGCTGTGCAGTGGCCCCGGGCCCCGGAGGCGTTGATCGCCTCTGCCGCGGCACGGCACTGATCGGCCTTCCTGCTCGCGATGACCACCTGTGCGCCGTCCCATGCGAGGCCTCGCGCGATCATGGCTCCGATCCCGCGGGAGCCGCCGGTCACCACCGCCGTCCGGCCGTGCACGGAGAACAGATCGGCGTCGTCGGGTCCTGATTGTGATAGCAGTGTCGGTTCCATGCCGGTGACGCTAGTGCCGCGGCAGGGCAGTGGCTTGGGCTGCCGCGCAGCGGGCTTGCCCGGCGCGCGCATGGCCGCGCCGCCTCAGGAAGCCAGGCCGCTCCGGGCGCGAGTGTCGGAGGGCCGCTCCCCGAATGCGCGTCGGTAGGCGTTGCTGAAGGTGCTCAGGTCGCCGAAGCCGGAGGAGTAGGCCACGGCGGTGATGCTCTGGTGGCGCCGGCCAGGGTCCTGCAACCGCAGCCGTGCCAGCGCGAGCCGTTCCTCGCGGATCAGCTCCGAGATCGTCGTCCCGGCCCGCTGGAGCTGGGCCTGGATGTGGCGCAGGGACCAGCCCAGCCGGGCCGCTATGAGGGCGCCGGTGAGACCGGGGTCGTGGGCGTTGGCCCGGACGAATCTCCGGATCGCGGTGACCAGCTCTTCCTGGACGGCCGCGGACAGCGCGGAGGGCCCTGCGTTGCAGGCCAGGGCCAGGACATCGACGACGCGGTCAGCGACGGCGTCGAATGCGACGGCGTCGACCGCGCCCCGCTGCCGACGCAGGCTGCGCAGCATGTCGACGGCGATGCGGCCGAGACCGGAGCCCGCGTCGAGGACGGCGCCCGCACGCGGGGGCCGCGTCAGCCGGGCCTCCAGCAACTCCCCTGGGATGACGAAGGCCATCGAGGAGAACCGATCGCCGTGGCGCAGGTCCAGCGCGCGGTCCAGGGACGCCAGCGTCATGGTCGACGGGCGGACGTCGACCGTGGTGTCCTCCTGCCGGATGGTGAGGACGCCCCTCACGGGTACCAGGAGCTCGTAGGCGCCATGGGGATGGCGGCGGATGTCCGCCTCACGCCGGGAGATGCGCTCCTCGTCGCCCCACCAGCGGACCAACTGGTAGAAGGTGGAGCGTTGATGCTCGATCCTGCCCCGGTAGTCGTCCCGGAGTGCGAACGTCATCGGAGAGTGAATGGCGCAGACCAGGTCGCGCCACCACGCGCCGCGCTCCCCTGGCGCGTACTCGTCGCTGCTCAGCTTCTCGACGGCGTACATGGTTCAACTTCCTCACCGCAGGCCGCGCTGCCTCGCGAATTGGCGGCGGACATTACGCCACTCCTGCCGACCGGTCAATGCCCCGGGCTCAGCGCAGCTCCCGCTTCAGGATCTTGCCGGTGGCGTTCACGGGCAGGGTCTCGCGGAACTCCACGAGACGTGGACACTTGTAGACGGCCAGGCGCTCCCGGCACCAGGCGATCAGCTCAGGCTCGGAGACTGTGCTGCCCGGTTGCCGGATGACGTACGCCTTGACCTCCTCCCCCACCCGGTCGTCCGGCACTCCCACCACCGCGACCAGGCTCACCGAGGGATGGGTCATGAGGGCTTCCTCGACCTCCCGCGGGTACACGTTGAATCCGCCCCGCACGATCAGGTCCTTGGCCCGGTCGACGATGAAGTAGTAGCCGTCCTCGTCACGGGTGGCGATGTCGCCGGTGCGGAACCATCCGTCACGTAGCACCTCCGCCGTGGCCTCCGGGCGGCCCAGGTAGCCCTTCATGACGTTGTGGCCACGCACCGCGATCTCGCCGGGTTGTCCCTCGGCGGCTTCGCTCCAGTCCGGGGCGATCAGCTTGACCTCCACACCCCAGACGGGCAGCCCGATCGAACCCGGCTTGCTCGGCCGGTCGAGGCGGTTGAAGGCGACCGTCGGGCTGGTCTCGGACAGGCCGTAGCCCTCCCGGATGCCCAGGCCGAACACGTCGCGGAACTGGGAGAGAGTCTCGACGGACAGTGCCGCCCCGCCCGAGACCGCGACCCGCAGCGTGGCGGCGAGGCATGAGGCGGGGTCGTTCGAGCCGGCTGAGGCCAGGAGAGCCCAGTACATCGTCGGCACACCGGCGAAGAAGGTCACGTGGTGCTCGGACATCAGCTCCAGCGCGGTCCGCCCGTCGAACCGGGGCATCAGCACCAGCGTTGACCCGACGGCGAAGCCCGCGTTGAGCTGCACGGTCTGCCCGAAGGAGTGGAACAGCGGCAGGGGCACCAGGTGCACGTCGTCCTGGCGAGCCTCGAATAGCGGGTGCGTGGCGAGGGCGTTCATCACGACGTTCGCGTGCGACAGTTCGGCGCCCTTCGGCCTGCCCGTCGTACCGCTCGTGTACAGGATCACCGCCGTGTCGGTGGCCTCGGTGGGGACGAGCACGTCATCGGTCGGCCGGTCCCGCAGGGCCTCGGTGAGTGTGGGCAGGCCCGGCGGGACGGCCGCCCCGGTGCTGTCGATCGCGAAGAGGAACGCGCAGGACGCGGAGTCCTCGAAGCCACGCCATGCCTCGTCGTCCGGGGAGCCGATCAGGCAGAAGTAGGCCCGTGCCCCGGAGTCCCGGAGGTGGTAGGCGACCTCGCCGCGCTTCAGCATGGTGTTGAGCGGCACGACCACGGCGCCGGCCTTGAGGATGCCGAAGTACACCGCCGGGAATTCGAGCACGTTCGGGCAGGTGAGGGCGACGCGATCGCCGGGTCGGAGGCCCTTGTCCAGCAGCAGGTGTGCCACCTGGTTGGCGGCCTCGTCCACCTCGCGGTAGGTCATCGAGCGCTCCCCTTCGATGACCGCTTCCTTGCCGGGCAGACGGCGTGCGCTGTCGGTGAGCATCAGGGACAGGTTGAGCATGGGCGTGCGTCCTCCTGCGGAACGGTGCGGGCGGGGCGGGTCATTGCCTGGGGTCGGTCGTCGTCCGGGGCCGCTCAGTCCCACTCCCACTGGTACTCGGCGCCCAACTGCCGGGCGAGCGGCTTGAGCACGCTCTCCTCCAAGACCCCGATCGTGTCGACGCCGGGCATCGGAGATGCGGCCATCACCTCCCCGAGCACCTCGGGCGCGAGTTCGGGCGTCGGCTCCCCGGCGGCGAGCGCGTACCGCTGGAGGTGGTTGCGGAACCGCCGGTCGCACGGTGGCATGCCGAAGTTCGCCGAGTGCCGCATCGCTTCGTCCAGCGGGATGAACTCGACATTCCGATCGGTGAAGGCGTCCAGGATGTCCCCCAGGGCATCGGCCGCGATCGGGCTGCCGTGGATCAGCCAGATGTAAGGGAAATCCGCGCCGAACAGCCTACGCGCGGACACGGCGTGCGCGGTCAGCATGTCGACGGCGGATGAGACGTAGGTGTCCCGCAGCCGCTTCCGTGCCGCGGCGTCGCCGTTGGTGAGGGCCCGGTAGTAGGGCACGATCCAGGCGAAGTCGCTGAACCACGCGGTGATCGGCGCGTTCCGGTACCCGTGGTCCTTGAGGTACTCCTCCACCTGGCCGCGCTTGCTCTCGGACCCGGAGGACATGTCCATCGGGTACCGGAAGTACCGCTGCGGCGCGGACTCGATGAGCCGGCCGATGCGGCGCTCGGCGCGCGCGATGTCCGCGCAGAAGTCCTCGGCCGGCATCCACCGCAGCGGGGCGTGGTGGTGCGTGTGGTTGCCGAGGTGGTGCCCGGCCTCCACCCACGCCTCGAACGCCGCGATCAGGGCCGGATCCCGCTCGACCGGATAGGTGTGCGCGAACGCGTAGGTGCGCGGCACACCGTGCTCGGTCAGCGTCCGTGCCAGCGAGCGGGTGATGTCCACAGGCGAGGAGCCGGCCGGCAGGGGAACGCCGTCCCAGAGAACGAGGTCGTCGACCGTGACGGCGACCTTGACCGGGCCGGCGGGAGAGATGTCGCTCATGAGCACTCCGTTGTGTCTCCGTTGTGTGAGCGCGGCCGTCACACTCCGACGGCCGAACGCCCCGACCGTAGGAACGCGTCACCGGTCACGTCTTGGCCGTACACGCCGGGCCGCTTTCGCTGGACGCACGTCGGCGGGTCGTGCGCTGACGACTGGCGATGTGCGCGCACGGCCAAGCGGTGAACGGCCTCCCGACCTACTCTCGGCCGCCGGAAAGGAGATCCCATGACACACCCCGTATCCACCTCACGCCGGTTCGTCCTCGCCCGGCGGCCGCATGGGCAGGTCCGCGAAGAAGACTTCGCGCTCGTGCGGGCCGACGTCGGAGCGGTGCCCGACGGCGGCGTCCTGCTGGAGACCCTCTTCATCTCCCTGGACCCCGCGATCCGCGGCTGGCTCGACGACCGGCCCAGCTACCTGCCGCCGGTCGCCATCGGTGAACCGGTCCGGTCGCTCGGCCTCGCTCGGGTCACCGAGTCGAGGAACCCGGCCTTCCGCGTCGGGGACATCGTCCGCGGATTCACCGGATGGCAGGAACGGCATGTCGTACCGTCGCCCGGAGCGGAATGGGACAGGATCACGCCGAAGCCCGGGGTCCCCCTCGAAACCTGGCTGGGCGCCCTGGGCATGACCGGCCTCACGGCATGGCTCGGCGTGTACGACATTCTGCGGCCGTCGGCGGGCGACACCGTCTTGGTCTCCGCGGCGGGCGGAGCGGTCGGCTCCCTCGCCGCTCAGCTCGCCAAGCGGGCCGGCGCCCGCGTCATCGGCACGGCGGGCGGCGCCGAGAAGTGCGACCTGCTCGCCACTCGCCTGGGTCTGGACGCGGCCGTCGACCGGCGTGCCTACGACTGGCGCGACCACCTGGCCGCGGCGGCGCCCGACGGCATCGACCGTGTCTTCGAGAACGCCGGGGGCCCCGTGTTCGACGCGACCATCGCGCTCCTGAACGACCACGCGCGCATCGCCCTCTGCGGCCTCATCGACGGCTACAACCTGCCCCACCGGCCACCCGGGCCGTCGAACTTCGGGATGCTGCTCACCAAGCGCGTTACGACGCAGGGGTTCATCGTGCTCGACCACATGAACCGCGCCCACGAGGCCGAGGAACATCTTGCCGCCCTGATCCGGGACAAGGAGATCGACCCCCTGCAGACCGTAGTCCCAGGCTTCGAGCACCTCCCGAGGACGTTCGTGCAAACCTTCACACACAGTCGACACCCCGGCAAACTGGTCGTCGACGTGACCCAGCCTCAATACCGGTAACTAGGGGCAATCTGGTCGTCGTTGGTGGTGTGGCCAGAGTGGGTCAACTGAAGTCATCAGCTGAGCGACTGTCGGATCGGGTCGCGGTCGGCGTGCTGACACAGGTGTTTCCTCAGCCGCTGGTGGATGAGGTGCTGGCGGAGACGGGCCGGGTGCAGCAGCGGAACCAGCTGCGGCCGGCCCGGCTGGTGGTCTGCTTCGTGTTGGCGATGTGTCTGTTCTCGGGTCAGAGCTATGACGAGCGGCAGCCCGCGGGACAAGGGCCGCTGAAGGCCAGGGAGATCACGGCTCGGCTGGGCTTGGAGACATCGTCGGCGAAGGTCCAGGGAGTGCGCTCGAAGGCTCGGCGCCTGGCGGAGCACGGGTGGCTCCTCTTGGACGCGTCGGGGGCTTTCAGCGCCGGCCGGCGGCCCGTGGCCGTGCCAGACGCCGGCTCATCCGCGTGACCATCGACCACCGGATCATCGCCTCGTTGGTGGCGGGCAACGTCTCGTAGTCCCGGGCCGGCCGGCGCGCATGCATCAGCCACGCGAACGTGCGCTCGGCACCCAGCGCCTGGGCAGCACCATGAACCCGGTCATGTCGTCGGTGCGTTTGACGATCTCCAAGGTCAGCGCGAGTTCTCCCCTGCCCGGTTGACGAGGGAGCCGGTGTAGCCGCCGTCGGCCCGGACGAGGGTGATGTCACGGTGCAGGCGGCGCGGCCGGGTCAGCAGGCCCGTCGCGGCGTCGCGGTCGCCGATGGTCGTCGCGGCGGTGACCGCGACGACCAGGAGCAGACCGAGCGTGTCGGTCACGATGTGCCGTTTGCGGCCCGGCACCTTCTTCCCGCCGTCGTAGCCGCGTGAGGCGGCCCGCACCGACTGCGCGTCGATGGTCCCGGCCGTGGGCTCGGCCTCACGGCCCTCGCGCTCACGGACCCTCCCGTGCAGCCGGTCGTGGAACTCGGCGATCAGCCCGTGCTCGCGCCGACGGCGGAAGAAGGCGTAGACGCGGCTCCACGCGGGGAAGTCCGCGGGCATCGCCCGCCAGGAGATCCCGCCCGCGACCAGGTAGCGGATCGCGTCCAGCAGTTGGCGGTGGCAGTAGCCCTCGGGCTGCCCGCCCCGGCCCTTCAGCCAGGCGGCACCGGCAGCAACGCCCGGACGACCGCCCACTCCGCGTCCGTCATGTCCGACGGATACCGGCGCACCCGGTCCGGCTGACCGGCCGCGTTGCCGCACACGTGCGCGAGGCAATCACACGATGGTGCGGCTGAGTTGAACTGTACGGGCTCCGACGCGTACAACAACGACACCAGGGCCTCCCGGCATTGCTTGGTGAGATTCGCATCCCCGAGCTACCGAGAGGCCCTGCCTTCATGCGCGCACAACGGGAAGATCACTCCGGCGGGAAACCTGTTCGACCCGCACGTTCCATGATCGGTTGAGATACGGCTTCTTACTTGGATCCCACCACATCTGCCAGGAGTTTTGCCGTGCCTTCGGGCGACTCCACCTGGAAGTGGTGGCTGCCCAGGTCAACAAGGGTGATGTCGAGGCGGTCCCCGTAGCGGTCGATCGCTTCCTGATCTGTCAGTTCTCGTATCGCGAAGACGGTGATCGGCTGCTTCATCTCACGCAGAGCTGCGTCCATGTCCCAGTCCACCAGACCTTCGATGGCATGCAGGCCGGCGGGCTGCCGTACAGCGACCATCTTTTCGAAGTAGGTGGCCTTGAGGGCTTCGTCGGTCCCGGCCGGTGAACCTCCCTCGACCAGGCCCCGCACCGCTCCGGCGAAGTCCTCGCGGAACATGTGCTTCGTCGCCTCGGCCTGTTCCTCGCTCTGCGCCGGGAACAGGCCCAGGTAGTGCAGCGCGTCGAGGGCGACGATGCGCGAGACCGTGTCCGGGAGTTGTCGGCCGGCTTCGACGGCAACTGCCCCGCCGAGGGAGTGCCCGGCCACGACCGCCGTGTCCACCGCTTCGGCTTGCAGCACGGCGGCCACGTCGTGAGCGAATTCTTCGATCGTCCAGACGTTCCGCGTCGATCGCGACTCGCCGTGCTCAGCGAGGTCAACGGCGATGACTCGAACGTTGTCAGGCAGGTGATCAGTGATCGCGTCGAAGTCAGTCCGATTTAGGCCCCATCCATGGATGAGAGCCAGCGTCGTTCCCGAGGCGGGGCCACTGACCGTGTACCTGATGGTCGTGTGGTCTTCCCGCTGAACCTCGAGGTGCTTCTTTGCCTTGGTCGTCATGATCTCTCCTTGTCGAAGGTGGTGAAAAGCTGTGTTGGCCGGCGTGTGGGTGTTGCTAGGCAGCTCAACTGCATGGGGTGATCTCTGCGGTTGTAGCTGAGTGGCGCTCTACGCGTACCTGGTTCAGACGCAGTGCCAGGGCGGAGAAAGTGATCACCACGATGACGAGCGCATAGATCTCCGCTGCCGTCCTCAGTCCGATGTTGGTAACGGCGATTCCTCCGAGTACGGCGGGAACGCTGTTTCCCAGGTAGTTAATGACGTTCGCCAAGGCGAACACTGCGCCGCGCTCATGTGGCTTGGCAACGCGTGCCAAGGTCCCGAAGGTGGCTAGTACTGAGGCGCCGAAGCCGATACCGGAGATGACGGTGCCGACGGCGGCAAGCCAGGCGAGGTCCTGCGCCACCCCGGCGAGCGATATCAGCGTGCCGATCCCGAGCAGTGCGGCCGATGGGGCCAACAATGTTGAAGCCGGCCTGGAGCGGAGCAGGGTTATGGAGACCGCTCCGGTGCCCGCCAGGAGCGTCACGACGACGCCGCCGATCAGGTGGCTGTGCAGCCCCAGCAACTGGGCTGCGACGGATGGGCCGAGGGAGAGGTACATGCCGGCGAGAGCCCAAGCGGCAATTCCCGCAGGTACAAGCGGCACAAGGTCTGCGCGCAGATGGGCGGGCATCGCGACCCGCGGGCGCAAGGAGGCAACGGCACCCGGGCGGCGCGGCGAGGTCTCGGGGGTCCGCGCGACTACCACCGCCGCTGCTGCCATTCCGGCGAGCAGCAGTGCGTAGACCAGCCGGGTCGGTGACGGGGCGAGCTCCACGAGCATGCCACTGCCCAGAGCACCGGCTGCGAGTCCGCTCAGGGGCGCGATGGAGGTGACGACCCCGGCCCGCCCGCGCACAGGCTCGAGGTCGACGAGCATGGCGCTCAGAGTCGTTGTCGCGGCCCCGGTCGCTATGCCCTGCAACACGCGGGCGGCGGACAGGACATACACGTTCCCTGCGACCAGAAAGAGGACTAGCGCGACCACTTCCAGTGCGATCGCGGCAGCAAGGACCGGCCGACGACCGAGATGATCCGACAGCCCTCCTACGGTCAGCAGCGAGGCGAGCAGGCCGAAGACATAGAGAGCGAAGACGACGGTCAGTGCCCACGCTGCGAAATGCCACTGCTCCTGGTAGATCACATAGAGCGGGGACGGCGCGCTGGAAGCAGCCAGAAAGAGGATAAAAACTGTGGCTACGGCTACAAAGGCGCCCTTGCCCGGCCTGCGGTGCGAAGCGCCGACGGATGTGTGCTTGGTCTTCGTACCGTCCGACCTCCCGGCCCTAGGGCCCCCGGCAGCGCGATGTGTGAATGTCATCGGATTTTCCCTGCTCCTTTCCGTCTACGACTCTGCTCTCACAGGGCCCGGTAGTACTGATTCGGCCAGGACGACGGGTCGTCGCGGCGGTGGTAGAGGACGAGGTACGGATCGCGCAGCAGTGCCCTCCCCATCAGCACTGCGTCCGCTTGGCCACTCGCTACGACTTCGCCTGCCAGCGACATATCGGCGATCTGCCCAACAGGAGCGACGGGGAGGCCCGACGCCTTCTTGAGCGTGTCCGCGAACTCGATGTGAACTCCTTCGCGAGCCGGCGGGCGGGCCTGCACGTCCTGCAGCAGCACACCGGAGGTGACATCAAGGAGGTCGATACCGACGACGGCCAGTTCCTTGGCGAAAACTGCCGCCTCGTCAATAGAGATGCCACCTTCGACCCAGTCCGTGGCTGTGATACGGACGAAGACCGGCTTCTCCGCCGGGAACGCCTGTCGAACGGCCCGGGCCACGCGCAGAGGAAAACGCATTCGGTTCTGCAGGGTTCCGCCGTACTCGTCCGTCCGGTGATTCGACAACGGGGAGAGGAACGCGTGGAGGATGTATCCGTGAGACGCCTGAATTTCGACCACCTGGTACCCCGCATGGTGCGCCATCTTGGCCGAGTGGGCGAAGTCCGCGACAATCCGGTCGATGTCAGCGTGGCTCGCTTCCTGCGGAAGGCTCAGGTCACCGAAAGGGACTGCCGACGGCGCGATCGTGTCCCAACCGCCATCACCCACGTGCACAGGGTCGTTCTGGCCCAGCCCGTCCCAGGGAAGCTTGTGCGACCCCTTCCGGCCCGCGGCCTGGAGTTGAATGGCAGGCACTGCACCCTGCTCGGAGAGGAATGAGGTCAGGCGCCGGTGAGCGGCGGCCTGCTCTTCATTCCAGAGCCCGAGGTCGGCAGCGGTGCATCGGTGGGATGGCCCGACGGCTGTGGCCTCGATCATGATCAGCCCTGCTCCGCCGACTGCTCGCGCCCCGTAGTGCACGAGGTGCCAGTCGGTCGGCTTACCGTCCGCAGCGGCAGAATACTGAGCCATCGGAGACATCCACACACGGTTAGCAACCGTGACGTCCCGTAGTTGCAGGGGCCTCATCTCGGGGTTCGCGAATGCTGGACTGGGCACAGTAGGACTCGCTTCCTGAGGCGCAAACCTCGCAGTGATCGTTGCGTTAGCGGCTTGAGCGTAACACAAACGCAGTGATCGCTGCGCCAAAAAAGCAGTGATCAATGCAATACTGGTCACATGCCTGCTACGACATCCCCCCGCCGCACCGAAAGCCGGCCTGGCGGCCGCTCCGCTCGAGTCCGGGCGGCCGTGCATCAGGCCGTCAAGGAGCTACTCGGCGACGAGGTGGGCGAACTGACGATCCCCGTCGTGGCTGCCCGCGCCGGCGTGCACGCCACCACGGTCTATCGCCGCTGGGGCTCCGTCGGCGAACTGCTCGCCGACGTCGCGACGAGCCGCTTCTCCGGCGACATCGTGGTACCGGACACAGGAAGCCTCCGCGGCGACCTGGAGCGGTATGCGTCCGACCTCGCCAAGGACCTCTGCGACCCGGACACCCTCGCTCTGGTACGAGCCACCATCGGCATAGGTGGAGAACAAGGCGCCGCCGCCTGTCGCGGTGAGCGCCAGCGACAGCTCGAAGCCATCCTCGAACGGGAACAGGCGCGAGGCCATCAGCGCCCGACCCTGGAACGGACCACGGATGCCGTGCTGGCCCCTCTCTACTACCGCGCCGTCTTCACTGACGAGCCCCTCACCTCCGAATGGACACGGACTCTCGTGTCGCACCTGCTGCCCGACTGACAACAGCGACACCACTGGCCGCCGTCCCTGCCCCGGAGTTCCCCGGACTCCTCTGGGTTTGTGCTGGTGAGGGGGCTGGCGCAAAAAAGACGGATCTCCGGCGCAGGACACTATGAGGTGGTGATCCACCCGGCCGGGGCCTCGGGAACGGGTCTCGGTGGCCGGACAGACCAAGGCGAAGACAGCCCAGCAGGACGTCAGTCAGTGATCGAGCCACGACCACCGGGAACCTGCATATCACTATCACTGTCGGTGATGGCGGAGATGGTCTGCTTGGACACCTCGGCGCCGTACACCTCGGCGAGATGAGCAGAGATCTCCCCGTGCGCAAGTCCCTTCGCGGACAGTGACAGGACCATCTCGTCCACCCCGGCCAGTCGCCGCTGCCGCTTCTTGACGATCTGCGGCTCGAAGCTGCCGGCGCGGTCACGCGGCACCTTCACCTCGACCGGCCCGACATCGGTCAGCACGGTCTTGGCCCGCGTGCCGTTGCGGCCGTTGCCGCTGTTCTTCCCGGCCGGGTCGTGCTTTCCGCAGCCGACGTGATCGGTGATCTCACCCTCCAGGGCGGACTCCAGTACCCGCTTGGTCAGCATCTGCAACAACCCGCCCTTGCCCGTCAGTCGCAGGGGTGTTGTCAGGTTGAGCGGGGCCCTTCTCCGGTGACATGATCATCCGTCCGGTCGGATCGCCTGGAGGGGCTGCTCGTGGACGCGCCGTCGTACCGGGGTTTCCGCTTCCCGCGGGAGGTCATCGCGCACTGCGCGTGTGGCTGTACCACCGCTTCGCCCTGAGCCTGCGCGACGTCGAGGAGCTGATGCTGGAGCGCGGCATCGAGATCTCCCACGAGACGATCCACCAGTGGACGCGCCGGTTCGGTCCCGTCTACGCCAACGCGCTGCGCCAGTGTCGCCCGAAGCCGGGCGACAAGTGGCACCTGGACGAGGTCTTCGTCAGGATCCAGGGCCGGCAGCGGTACCTGTGGCGGGCCGTGGACCAGGACGGGAACGTCCTCGACATCCTGCTGCAGAATCGCCGCGACGAGGCTGCTGCCAGGCGCTTCCTCCGGAAGCTGATGAAGAAGACCCGGTCGGTGCCCCGGGTGATCGTCACCGACAAGCTCCGCTCCTACGGCGCCGCCCACCGCCACGAGATGCCCTCGGTGGAGCACCGCTCGCACAAGGGCCTCAACAACCGGGCCGAGAACAGCCATCAACCGACCCGTGAGCGTGAACGGGCGATGAAGGGCTTCCGCAGCGTCGCGGGAGCCCAGCGGTTCCTGGCTGCGTTCAGCGGCATCTCACCCCACTTCCGGCTCCGGCGCCATCTCATGACCGCACCCGACTACCGCACCGAAATGATCATCCGCTTCGCCATCTGGGACCAGATCACCGGAACCACAGGCCGACCCGCCGCGGCCTGACCCACTGTCACCATCACGGCCAGGCCCGTCCCGAAACCGCGCGCATCCCCAAGTACTCACTCAACCTGACAACGCCCGTCGTAGTGCTGATCCCGGTCTCGACCTGGGGTGTGCGACTGTGCGGCCTGCCGGGCGTCAGTCGAGCAGCCCCGCCTCCTGCGCCAGCACCGCCGCCTGGACCCGGTTGGTGCAGTCGGTGCGGGTGAGGATGCTGCTGATGTGGGCCTTGACCGTGCCGGAGCTCAGGTGGAGCTGTGCGGCGATCTCGGCGTTGGAGAGGCCAGTGCCCAGGAGCCGGAGGACGTTCCGTTCAGCCGGTGTCAGGTCCGCGATCCGACGTGATGCGACGTCGCTGCCGTGGCCCAGCCTGTTCCGGAAGTCGACGAGTTGGCGGGTGACCTGCGGGGCGAGGACAGGTTCTCCGGCTGCGGCGCGGCGTACGGCGTCGATGAGGCCGCGGGGGCCGGTGTCCTTGAGGAGGTAGCCGTGGGCTCCGGCGCGCAGGGCACTGGTGACGGTCGCTTCCTCGCCGAAGGCCGTCAGCATCACCGCTCGGGTGCGGGGCGAGTGCCGGGCGATCCCGGCGACGGCGGTGATGCCGTCCCCGGGCATGCGGATGTCGAGGAGGGCGACGTCGACGGGGTGGGCCCGGCAGGCTTCGACGGCCTCATGGGCGTTCTCTGCCTCGGCCACGATGCGGACCTCGTCGTCGTTCTCCAGGATCAGGCGGACCCCGGCGCGCAACAGCGCCTCGTTGTCGGCGATCAGGACTCGGATCATCGGCTCAGTGTAGAACCGCCATGATCAGCAGGGCGATGGTGCCGCCGATCGTCGGCAGCAGCACCAGCAGAGCCGCGCAGCCGCCTCCCAGGAGGCGGGGCCAGGTGAGGACCTCCGTGGACAGCGGGGGCCGGGAGCCCGCCCCGCCGGACACCGGCCCGCGCGAAGTGGCGTACACGGGCGGCGCGTCGGGCCGGACGGGTATGCGGGCGGAGAGGACGAAGCCGCCCTCCGGGCGCGGTCCGGCGTGAAGGGCGCCCCCGAGCAGGCTGATCCTCTCCTGGAGGCCGACGAGTCCACTGCGGTTCCCGTCCCCGGGCGAACAGGGCACCGGCGGGGCATCGTTGACGACGGCGACCACTACTGTGTCCCCTTCGTCCTGGAACGTCACACGGACCGGCGCGCCGGACGCGTGCTTGAGCGCGTTGGTGAGTCCTTCGCGGGTCACACGGTGGACGGCCTGCCGGGTGCGGGCGTCCGCGTCCGTCGGCCCGGTCGCGTTCCAGTGCAGTTCGGCGTCGGCCCCCGCGTTCCGGGAATCCGCGACCAGAGCCGAGAGATCTTCTCGGGTCCCCCGCTCACCGCTGTCCTCGCCGGACTGGTGACGGAGGACGCCGAGGATGCCGCGCAGCTCGTCCATGGCCGTTCCGGCGGTGGTGTGCAGAAGTTCGGCCTGGGAGGCCAGCGGGGGCGCCTGCCGTTCGGCGGCGAGCTGGAGGGCTCCGGCGTGCACCGAGATGAGGCCGATGCGGTGGCCGAGCAGATCGTGCATCTCGGCGGCGATGCGCGCCCGTTCCTCCATGCGGGCCGCCTCGTCGATGAGGAAGCGGGTCTGTTCGAGGTAGGCGTTGCGTTCCCGCAGCAGCCCCGTCAGCGGGCGGCGACGCCCCATCACTATGCCGGACAGCGCAGGCAGCAGGATGAACAGCGCAGCCACGCCGGCGCCGGCGACCAGGTATGGCATCGCCGGGAGTCCGCTGAGGGATTGGGCGGCGATCGACATGAGCACGGCGCCGGCACTGCTCGCCCCGATCACTCCCCAGGCGCGCCGTACGGGGGTGATGCGGCGCACGGCGGACCACACGACGCACGGCACCACCACCATCGCCCACACGTTGTTCCCGGCGATCACCGGCACGCAGCCCAGCACCGTGAGGGCCGGGTACATCCGCCGCGCGGGCACGAGCAGTGCCGCCCACACCGCCAGGAGGGCCACCGCTACCGGGTGGGCCGGCGGAATCAGCGGAACCGGCGCCAGCGAGCACAGCAGGACCAGGCCGGCGAGTACGGACTCGGCCACGACCGTCCGCCGGGGCGCGGCGCGCACCGCCTCCCGGATCGCGGCGGCCTCGCGGCGCGCCCGTCTGCACGGTCGCACTGCCGGACTCATGTTTCCTCCCTCTGGACGCCGTTCTCAACGGCTGTTCTCGTCGTACGCGTTGGCGGACCACTGCGGATGCAGGTGCGGATGCGTCAGGACGCCTGTGCCGCTCCGCCCGGGACCCGGAGCTCCGGCTCCGCCCGCAGCCCGGCGACGTCCGCCCCGCTCTCGGTCAGCACACGCTCGATCTCCGCCGCGGACTCCGCGTCCGTCCCCTTGTCCAGCAGCGCGGCCAGCAGGTGGGTCGTGCCGACCGTGGGCGAGCCCTGAGCGGAGGCGGTGAACTGGGTGACGTGCAGGAGCCGCTGTTCGAAGTCGGCGTGGCCGCGGACCTCCCGGGGCTCCTCCTGCGTGACCCCGGTGGCGGGAAGCAGCACCCGGGTGACAGCGTCCTGCCGTACGCCGTGCCGGCGCAGGAGTGCGGCCCCCTGGTTCGCTCCCGTCAGCTTCTCGGGCAGCTCACGCCCCGCGACGGTCAACGACCGGTCCAGCGCCAGGATACCCAGCAGCACATCGACGGGTTCCACCTCCGGCGCCCCGCGCCGCACCGCCCCTCGTGGTGCCTCCGTGCGCACCGCACCCACGACTGCGGAACCGAACCCGGCGCCGCCCCCGAGTATCCAGGCGGTGAACTTCCGGGTCAGCGGATTACCGCTCTTCCCGAACGTCCCCGCCTTGCGCAGGATCAACACCGAGCCGGGCTCCGGTACTTCGTCGCTCCCCCGCAACGCTTCGAGCGCCATCGAGGCAGCCGGGACGTCCACCTTCTCCAGCACCATGGCCTCGCGGGCACGCGTACCGGGCAGCCCGACCAGTGCGCGCGCCACATGCCGGACGCGCACGGAAACGGTGCCCTCCTCCCGTGCGGCCTCCAGGGCCTTGCGCAGACAGGTCCGCAACGCACCGGTCACCGGCGGGAGTTCAAGGCTTTCCTGCCCCTGCCCCTGCCCCTGTTCCTCCTTCTGCTTCCGATTCTTCCAACGCAGCCTCTTGGCCTCCTCCAGCCGGACCTCCCGCAAGAAGGCGTCGATCTCCTGCTCGTCGTCCGGGCTTCCCGCCGTGCCGTCACCCGCGTCCTCACTGGCCCACACAGATGTCCCCCGGCACCCGATCGAACCGGCGAGCGAGCCGGAGGCCCTCATCCCGGGTGCGATCGCGGAACCCGCGGCCGAATCACCCGACACGAGCGCATACAGCACGCTTTCCGTACCGACGTCCTCGCGCTCTTGCTTGTCCACCGCGCGCATCGCCTCCAGCAAGAGCTTGACGACGTCCCTCTCGAACTCGGTGGTCACGCCGGCGTCGCGGTCGGACGTTCGCTGATCCATCGGGCTGTCTTCCTCTCCGTGGTGTTACCTGCTGAGAAGGAACGCTAGCCCGCGTTCTCCGGCTCGCCGTCGGCCGACCGGCCATGCTTCCGGTCCGATCGGCCAGGTTCTTCCGTCCGGGCGGACGACGGCCCTGCGGGCCCAACGCGGCACCTCTCACTGAGCTGTACTGAGATTTGTGGAGTTCCTGATGCCAGGGCTACGGTCCTGGCGAAGGAGACCCACCAGCACCATGGCAGCACCCCGCAAATACCCCGACGAGCTCCGCGAGCGCGCGACCCGTGAGGTCCGCGCCACCGGCCGCCCCATCGCGCACGTCGCGAAGGACCTGGGCATCCGCAAGGAGGCCCTGCGTGGCTGGGTCCGCCAGGCCGGGGCCGGCCGCGGCGAGCGTGACGACCGGCTGACCACCGCCGAGCAGGACGGGCTCAGACAACTCCGCCAAGAGGTAGCGGAGTTGAGGCGGGCGAACGAGATCCTCAAAGCCGCCTCGGTGTTTTTCGCCCAGGAGATCGGCCGTCCCCGGACGAGGCCGAGCAGGTGATCGACCACCTGCGCGACATGGGCCTCGGGGTCGGTCTCCCCCAGAGGGGGCACCCCCAGTCTGCCGGTTTCTGGACCTGTCGCCGTCGATGTACTTCGCCCGCAAGAGGCGGCCGAAGTCGGCCCGCCGGCTCCGTGATGAGGTACTGATGCCGCTGATCGAGGAGGCTCACGTCACCTCGGGCGGCACGTATGGGGCCCGTCGGATCACCCGCGCGCTTCGGTGCAAGGGCCACGAGGTGGCCCGCTGCACCGTCGAGCGCCTGATGGCCGGGCTGGGCCACGTCATCCGTGGCCGGCGGCGGCGCGCCACGGTTCCCGAACCGTCGGCGCCCCGTCCGCCAGACCTGGTCGACCGTGACTTCGCCGCGAGCCGGCCCGACCAACTGCGGGTCGCCGACATGACGTATGTCCGTACCTGGTCCGGCTGGGCATGGCGTTCGTCCTGGACGTGTACTCCCGGATGACCGTCGGCTGGCAGGTCGCGAACCACATGCGGACCGAACTCCCGCTGGACGCACTGGAGACGGCACTGTGGAGACGGAGGATCAAGAAGGACTCCGGCCTCATTCACCACAGCGACCGCGGGTCGCAATACGTATGGGGTTGTCTCGTTGTTCCCCAGGTCCTCGGCGACCTCGGCGATCGTCTTCCCGGTCTCCGTGGCGGTCCGTACGGCCCCCTCACGGAACTCCGGATGGAACGTCCGTCGCTTCTCCGCCATGACTCCCAACTTCGCCTGCGGGCAGGGTCTTCACGCTACGAGGGGAGGGACAGCCGGGCCACCAGGCAACGAGGTGGTGGATGAGGAAAGCCGGCAGGGCACCGAGCGAGGCAAGGATCTCGCCACCCGGACCTTGCACGTACCAGGCGAGGTGCGCTGCCAGCACGGTGACGTCGGCGGGCAGATCGACGGGCCCGATCAGTCGCGCCACATTGGTCTGCTCGGACTCCTTGGCACAGCGCAGATAGGGGCGGTAGACACCGATCTTGTGATTCAGGAAGTGGTCCGCGTCGGTGAACCCTTCCACGCCGTCGTGGATGACCGCCTCAGGGATCTCCAGGATTTGGGTGAGCGCCCTGAAGGTGTCGCGCAATGGCGTGGAGTGGGCGTTCGTCAGATGGTAGACGCTGGTTGCCGTGTCGGTGAGCGTGACCTGGACGGCGGCCCGAGCAGCCGCGTCGACGGGGATGTAGTTGGTGCTGCCGTCGCCGCCGTCCCAGCTATAGGCGAGCGGACCCCGCCTCAACTCCCGCTCCAGTCGCTCCCGCTGGCCGGGACTCAGCCGTTGCGCCGAGGCAGCCCACTTCGACCGCAGGGCGTCCGTACCGCCCTCCTCCCCCTCCCGCCGTCAATGCCGCACCGATCCCGACGTCACCCGAAACTCCCTCGCGACGGCCCCGGTCTTCTCACCCCGAGCGAACCGCCCGGCCGCCTCAAGACGAACCCGCTCCCGCTTTTCCTGCTCCCTGGGCGTCAGCCCGCCCCCATGCGCGTATCGCATGACGGCGTCGTACCGCAACGATCAAGAACCGTCACGAGCCACCGGACTCCACGAGTTCAACCTGAGTAAAGTTCAACATGCCTGATGCGGTTCACTTGCTGAGTTCCCAGAAGCGGAACACGGTGGAGGGGTCCAGGCAATACTCGATGCCGTGAACATTGTCGCGGAGGACCGCGTACTGCTTGCCCTGCCAGACGGGCAGTACGGGGACCTGCTCGGCAACCAGGTTCTGAATTTTGCCGAATTCCTGGACGGTGGCCGTGCGGTCGCTCTGTGCGGCGGTGGCCGGAAGCAGTTCGTCGTTGATGGCGTGGTTGGAGTAGTTGTTGCTCAGGACGTTGCCGTCGCCGAAGAGGGGGGCTGTGAAGTTGTCGGCATCGGGGTAGTCGGGCACCCAGCCCTTGACGTAGACGCCGTATTTCCCGTCGGCTATGTCCTTCTCGTACCGGGAGAACGAAACGGACCGGACATCGGCTTGGAAGAGTCCGCTTGCGTTGAGCTGGGCGGCGATCGCCTTGAGTTCCTGGTCGGTGGCCGGGCCGTAGCGGGTCGGGGTCGACCAGAGCGTCAGTTTGACCTTGTCCCGGATGCCGTCGGCACTGAGCGCTGCAGCGGCCTTGGCCTTGGACGGGCTGGTCCCGTAAGTGTCGGCGAAGGCGGTGTTGTGACCAACGATTCCGGCCGGGATGATCGAGTAAAGGGGGATCGCGGTGTCCTGGTAGATTTGATTGATGAGGGCCTCCCGGTTCAGCAGGTAGGCGATCGCCTTGCGTACGCCGAGTTTTCCGGCAACCGGATCATCCATGTTGAAGACCAGGTGCTGAACCTCGGCGCTGCTGCCCTCGACGACGTCGATGCCCTGCATCTGGCCGTGCTGCTGGATGTCGGCGATGTCGTGAACGCTCAGGCCTCGGTAGGCGATGTCGACCCCGCCGTCGGTCACGGCCTGCTTCAGCGCGCTCCGGTTGCCGTGGAAGAATTTCAGTGTGACACCGGAGTTCCTGACCTTGGCGGTTCCCTTGTAGTTCTCGTTGACCGAGAACACGGCCTCGTCCTTGCCGAAGGAATCGAGCTTGTAAGGCCCGGAGCCGACCGCCCTGTCGTCCTTGCGCAGCTGGTTCCCGTTGTACTGGTGACGGTCCACGATGGATCCGGCGCCGGAGGCCAGCTTGCTCGGGAAGGTCGCGTCGGGGGTCTTGAGATGGAAGACCACGGTCTTGTCGTTCGGCGTCTGGACTGTACCGAGAGTGGAGAACATCACCGCCGGGCCGGCCGCGTCATCGATCGCAAGCAGCCGGTCGAAGGAGAATTTGACGTCTTCCGCGGTGAGCTGATCGCCATTGCTGAACTTCAAGTCGTCTTTGAGAGTGCACTGGTAGACGGTGGTCCGCGAGTCCATGAAGGAACACTCCTTGGCCGCCTCCGGCTCCGGGACGGTCGCACCGTTGGGAAAGCTGAGCAGCGACTGGAACACATTGTTGAACAACAACCACGAGCCCGGGTCATATCCGGAAGCCGGGTCGGTGGCCAGGACGTCGTCGGACATGCCGACGACCAAGTGCGGGCCTCCGTTCATCCATCCGCCGAGACCGGATCCACAACCGGTCAACGCGACGGTGGCGATTCCCGTCAGCACCGGCAGCAGCCTCAACTGGCTACGCTTGTTCACTGCGCATTACTCACTTTCGGTTTTGGCTGTAGGAGGGGAACTATCCAGGGGCGAATTAGTCGGCTCGTGCGGGTGCCAGGCTTTCGGCGGGAGCGTCACCGGGTTTAGGTCGTCCGTGGTGGGGATGTTCTTGCCGTCATCACAGGTTTTCCGGTACGTCCACGTCCTCGTAGACGACCGGGTTCAACCCGTCCCCGGAGCCGCCGGACAGCGCCTCCGCGAACCCTGGGTGCGCATCGGGGGATCCGGGCTGCGCAGGGTACACACCGTCATCCTGGCCCAGGGGGATGTGGTCCTGTCCACGGCATCCCGGTGCCGGGTGGCAGACCGCTGCCGGCCTGGCACGAGCCCGGCCCGCCGCCGTGGCTCCCTCATGCCCGTCGGTCGCGAACGGGTCCCCGGCGGCACCCGCGGCACCGGCGGCGAGCCGCGCCGGCCAGGCGGGCACTTCTGCCACGGGCGGCGAAGAGGCAGGGGCGGCAATCTGAGGCCGATACCTGGGCGGCAGAGCCGGCACGGCAGAAGAACCCGCCCTCTTCAAAGCGTTCTCCCGCGTTACGCCCGGGTCGATGTGGAAACCGCCGCTCTCCCTCTGCAGCCAGGGAATCTCCGCATCCCGCAGTACCTTCTCCTCCGCAGTACTGTTCCGGTACTTGGGCTTGGGGAGATGGTGCATCCGCCGCCGGGCCTTCGCCTCCGGCTCAGGCGCGTCTCTCCTCGTCAGTGATGGCAGTACGCTGGTCGGGACCAGGGGGAGTGAGCCGTCCTGCGGGAAGTACAGGGCCTGGATCCAGGCCGCGGACTGGTCGCGGTCGCCGGTACCAGTGAGCTGATCCAAGAAGTCCTCCATCACGTAAACCCGAACCGGCACCAAGTCTCTTCAAGACGGCCACCAGAGCGGGCGGCGCCCCGGCAAGGGGCAGCGGCCACAGAACTGCCCCGGCCTCCCTCAGCCTTCGTCACCACCCCCCGGCACTCCCTCCGAGGACTCAGCCGAAGAAGCACAGCCTCTTTCCTGCACACACAACGCGCCACATGATCCAACGGTTCACTTCAAAGCCACCGGCTGATGTCCGAGCCGGGCCGGTCCCGGAACACAGAGATACGGGACCTGCTCCCGAGTGGTGGACAGGTCTCCCCAACGTCGTGAGCTGCACGACCCCGAGCTGCTCGCCCGCTACCGGACGGCGACGGACGCCGTCGGCCGAATGGTGCCGAGCCTGCCGTTCATCGACGCCGTCCCGGTCGACGGCGGCCTGCGGGCGCGGCTGACCACCGCCCGCGCCGCGCTGGACGTCGGCGAGGACATGGTGACGCTGTCCGCCGCCAGCACCGCGTACGAGTTTGCGCGCGAGGCGGAGGCGGTGCTCCGACCGCCGGTTGCCGGCCGCACCATGGACCTGGCCGCGCTCGCCGACACAGCCAGCCTCGCTCTGGAGGACGTCGTCGGGCTGGTTCTTCAGGAACTCGTTGCCGGGCAGGCCGCCGTGGTGGGGAGCCTGCTGTGACAGCACAGCTCGTGCTGGGCACCTACCGGTGCCGGGCGATCCCGGAGGCGGCTGCCCGCGCGGCCGCCTCCGGCGCACAATGGATCGACACCGCCCCCAACTACGCCACCGGCCGCGCCCAGACCCTGCTCACCCCGGCCTTGGCCGCTCACCTGTCCTTGCGGATCTCCGCGAAGGCCGGTTACTTCACCGCGGCCACCGGCGCCGACCCCGTGAACGCCGGTGTCCTCACTGAGGACCAGGCCGTCACCGGCACAGCCTCACTCCGGAGTACGTGCGCCGGCAGATCCACCGCAATCGCATACAACGCTTGCGGGGGCGCTGGAGAAGACGGCAGTGGCCGCCACCGACCGCGTCGCCGTACGGCCGCAGTACATGGACCGGGCCATCCCCGAGTTCCTGGGCATCCCAGCCCCCGCCGTGACCTCCTGGACCACCGCCCACGGCGACCTGCACTGGGCGAACCTCACCGAACCCCTGCGCATCCTGGACTGGGAAGGCTGGGGCTAGGCTTTCGACGCCACCGCGCTCTACGCTTACACGCTCCTCCAGCCGGACACCGCCGCCCGCGTCCGCAACGCCTTCCCCATCCTGGGCAGTCCAGCCGGCCTCGCCGCCGAAGCGACCGTATGCACCCAACTGCTCCAGACCGTGAGCCGCGGCGACAACCTCATTCTCACCGATCCGCTCCGGAACTGGTCCGAGGAACTGCGCCGCCGCTGATCTGCCAGTTTTAGCAAACTCTGCGCGTATCCGGTGCCTGGGCTCCTCGACGCTGCCTTGGTCGGGCTGGGCGTACGGGTCCTCGATGTGGGGACAGGCACGGGCGCCGCCGCAGTCGCATGTGAGCGGGGAGCGAAGGTGACGGCGGTGTGTCCCTGTGCGGTCGGCTCGGGACGCGGTGACGACGTTGCCGTCGTTCCGTTTCCCCGAGCCGCCGACCCGAACCGGACGTGCGCGTTTCCACGCATCCGGCTCTCCACACGTGTCCTGCCCTATGGTCAGCTGGTACCGGCTGCCGTGTCGATGGTCCACGGAGTCGGGATCCGTGCTCCGCGGTAGCGATTGTCAGGGCCTCAGGGGGTGGTTGCCGGGTGCGGGTCGCCCAGGTACGGGAACCGGTCCAGGGTGTCGGTGTGCGGGGTCAGACCGGTGGGGGGAGCCTCGTTCTTGGTGAGGAACGCGACGCGGATGTCGATGACGTCTTCGGTGAATGTCCGGCCATTGGGGTACGCGGCAGGCTTGGAGGGGTCGAAGCGCAGGACGTCCGGCAGGAGGCCGTGCTCGTCGAGCGCTGTGATCGCCTCTTCGCGCGTGTAGCTGCCGGTGTGGCCCAGCAGGTGGACGAACTGGTCAGTCCACCTGGCCCGGTCGTTGACCGGCTCGCTGGCGTTGTACTCCTCCTTTGTGTCATCGGTGTTGAAGAAGCTGCTCATCGATGGGTGCCCGGCCCGGTCCGCGTGGATGAGTTCGCCGTCGCGCAGGACGCTGCACCGGCCCCAGATGTGGAGCTCGGGCCTGGGGGCCAGCTCCGCGGTCGGCAGTTCGATGGCCATGGAGAAGACGTTGGCCGTGGTGTTGGAATCGACCCCGGTCCACGGGGACTTTCCGCCCAGATGCGGTGCGGTGAAATTCCGTTTGCCGCTGGTGTCGAACAGGTTCTTGATGCCGTCGAAGTCGAAGAAGAAGGCATCACTGCGGCTGCCGGCCGCCACCTTGCAGTCGCCGCTGCCGACCACGTTGGCCTGCGGGCCGAAGGAGACGGATGCGTCCGACACGATCTTGGTGCCGACTGCCCCGGGCGTGCGGGAATCCGCACCGGTTGCCTTGAAGACGCTGTAGGTCTGCGAGCCGTCGGCTTCCGGCGGGCTGAAGACCCAGCTGAAGGCGATGTCGGTCAGGTAGTCGCCGTCGTTGTCGATGTTGAGCCAGTATACGGCGTCGGGGTGGAGGGCATCGGCGTTCGGGTTGGCGTTGAGGATGAGGACGGTCCTGCTCGGATCACCAGGGGCCTGGAAGGCGTAAAGATCGCAGAGATCAAGGCGCTGGTCGCCGAGCGGCGGTCCAAGGCTGAGGCCGGTGAAATGGTTGGACATGTCGGGCGACTCTTCTGCTCGCTCGCTGAGGGACCGCCAGAGCGTCACGGCCGTTCCGCGGATGGTCCAGTGCCTGGGCGGTTGTGAGTCACGCTAGCCCACCGCACCAGTCCGACCGCCTCTCGGGAAAAGAGCCTCCTCCAAAGAACCCTCGAATGGGCCACAGACATGCGCAGCAATGCCGCCGAAACATCTGTCAACGGCCATTTGGTTCTCCCCGTAGTGGGGAGCTTGTCATGGCCGCCGTCACTCATGGGCGGTCGCTGACCATGCCCGACCTGCCCTCGCCCGAAGAGGTCGAAGCCGCCCGCACGCGCGTCGGCGGCTGGAAGCGCGACCAGCTCGCCGCCTGGGGCGTCTCGTGGCCTCCGTCCAAGGGATGAAAGGACGAGCTGGCCGAGCGCTGGAGGGCCGCCCGCCAGCCCAGCCCGGCTCCGGCCGACTTTGCGCAGGAGACGCTCGACTTCGGCTGACCGACGACAGCGGGGCCCTACACGGACTGCGGACGCTGTTGGTTAAACCCGGGCCCTGATGCTTCGCCCCGTCGTTATGCGGCGGGGCGAAGTGCTGCCAGGGGGCTGGTCCGGGTCCGGGCGTGGGGCTTGTCGGTGGGCCAGGCGTTGATACGGATGAGGTTGATCGCGGCACCGGCGAGCTGGTGCTGGAGGCTGGTTTTACGGAGGCCGCGGTAGCGGGATCTGCGCAGGCCGCAGGCTTGCACTCCCTGGGAGATGGTTCCTTCGACCCCGGCACGGATCTTGTAACGGTCCTTCCACTCGTCGGTCGCCTGTAGCTGCCGGGCCTGGTGAAGGGCTTCGTACTCGTGGCGGGGCCGCAAGGTGATCTCCCGGCGCTGGGCTTTCGGCGAGCTGACACAGTCCCGGAGCCTGGGGCAGGTGCGGCAGTCTGCAGGCGAGAACCGGACCCGGATCACGGGCAGTTGTTCTTCTGACCGGCGGTGGTGCCACTGGGTGCTGGTGATGCCGTTCGGGCAGGTCACATGCTGGTTGTCCCAGTCAATGGTGAAGGCGTCCTGCCCGTAGGCACCCTCGCCACGGGCCTGGGGCACGGTCACCGGCGCCAGTGGCCCGTGCAGAGCGACATCGTGGTCGATGCGGGCGGCGGCCGGCGCAATGGAGTTGGCATAGCCCGCGTCGACCCAGTGTTCGTCGGGTAGCAGGCCCCGTGCGGCGAGGCCAGTGTGGACGACAGCGGCCATCCGGTCGTCGGGGACGGTGGCGACGCTCGTGGTCACGTTCGTGATCAGATGCACCGTGTCGGCCTCGCGGGTCTCGGTGAGACGGACCTTGTAGCCGTTCCCCATCGTGTCGCGTTTGACGCTGCGGCGAGCCTCGACGTCATACGGGGTGACCAGGCGCTTCGCCCCCGGTGGGCGGTCTTTTGGGTCCCGCCGCTCCACCTCGCCCTCCACCAGATGGAAGTGCTGTACCCACACCTGCCGCAGGGTCGCCACCTGTGGCAGCACCCGCAGCGCCGCGGGCGCGTCGCCCCGCGCTGGGCGGTGGCGGTGGTGTCGGCGATGCGCAGCAGGTAGCTCGCGACGGTCTCTCTGGTTCGTGACGGCGTCGTGCACTGTCGCATCACCCGGAGGTGGGGAGCGGTGTACGACGCTTCTCGTCGCCCTGTCGTGCACGTCGTAGTTGTCGTTGAAGGCGCGTGGTTCATGAGCCGCCGGGCCCGAGTCTTCAAGGCCCTCGACCAGCTCGCCGCCAACGGCGAGGAGGTCACCGTCTCCGCGGTCGCCCGCGCGGCCGGTGTCCACCGCAGCCTGATTCACCGCCACGGCGACCTGCACGCGGTCGTCCTGGCCCGCGCAGCCGAACCGCCGCCCGGCGCTACCGCCGGGCCCAGGTCAGCCGCCAGTCGCTGCTGGCCGACGTCGCGAACCGCACGGCCCGCAACGGCCGTCTCTCCGCGCACATCACCCGGCTCGAACGACGCCTGTCCGAAGCGCTCGGACAGGCCGTCTGGGAAGCCTCCGGGCTCAGTGCCTCCGCCGACGTCGAAACACTCACCCGCCGGATCGGCGAGCTGGAGCAGCGGATCCTCGACCTCCGCTCCGAACTCGCCGAGCGCGACGAGGACCTCGCCGCACGCGCGGCGAACCGGGACTTGATGGCTCAGCTGAACCGCTGACGGGGTGGTTCCGGAATACGCACGCCAGAGACCTGCCTTCTGCCAGCGGCAGAACACCGGCCCGACCGGGCTCGGAGATCACTACAGTCCAGGCTCATGACGACGGTTACAACGCGCACGGTCGAATATGCGGCCGACGGCCTGACGATGATCGGGCACCTCGCGCTCCCGGCCGGTGTCGACCGCCGGCCCGCGGTCCTGGTCGGGCCCGAGGGGATAGGGCTCAGCGACGTCGAGCGCCGCCGGGCCGATGCGCTCGCCGAGCTGGGCTACGTGGCGTTGGCCTTCGACCTCCACGGAGGGCGCTATTTGGGCGACCCCGAGGAGATGCTGGCCCGTTGCATGCCGCTGCTCGCCGACCCCGACCGGATGCGAGGCATCGGCCACGCGGCGCTCGACGTGCTCCGCGGCGAACCGCGGACCGACCCCGACCGGATCGCCGCCGTCGGCTACGGCACCGGGGGCGCAATCGCGCTGGAACTCGGGCGCGACGGCGTCAACCTGCGCGCGATCGGGACAGTCAACGCACTGACCACGGGCCGACCGGGCGAGACGGCGCGCATTCGCTGCCCGGTGTGGGCCGGGGTCGGGTCGGAAGACCCGATCATGCCGCCCGCGCAACGGGACGCGTTCACCGCCGAGATGCAGGCCGCAGGCGTCGACTGGCGCCTCGTGGTCTACGGCGGCGCCTTGCACGCCTTCCACCACCCACCGGTCGGCCACACTGTGCTCCCCGGCGTCGGCTACCACCCACGGCACGCGCAGCGAGCTTGGCGTGACGTCGTCGACCTGCTTGCCGAGTGCCTGCCCATAACGGAGTGATCTGGTCGGCAACCGCGATTCCGGACCGCAAACCAAGCCGGTCGACCGTCACCACTTACCAAGCTCGGCCACCCACCGCCGGTGCTTACCTCGGTCGCTTGTGGACGAGGTGTTGGCGGAGACGGGTCGGGGGCAGCAGCGGAACCGGCTGCTGCCGGCCCGGCTGGTGGTCTACTTCGTGTTGGCGATGTGCCTGTCCTCCGGGCAGAGCCATGAGTGGGTGGTTCGTAACCATATGGGGCATTTCTGGTGTCGCCTGATGGTGTGGACGGAGGCGGAACATGGCGGTGCGTTGCCGGTGGCCTGCTGGGATCGGTGGGGTGAGTGAACGCAAGCCGTACCAGGGCGACTTGACGGACGAGCAGTGGGCGTTGACCGAGCCGGTGCTCACGGCCTGGAAGAACCGGCACCGTTCCGTCAGCGGCCACCAGGGCCGCTACCCGATGCGGGAGACTGGTACTGGTGGGCCGTCGGCGAGGTGTCTGCTGCGCAGGTCCTTCTCCGACGGCCCCCAGCCCAAACGACGCATGCGACTTTCACCGCACGTCGCTTTCCAGTGACTGCTCCGTGATCATTGAGGACGGCTGTGGATGTCCGCATGGCAGGCTTCGCAGGCCGCAAGGGTCTTGCGGCGCCGCTTGGCCATGAGGGCGGCCCAATCGGCCGATTCGTCGCCGGCTTCTTCGTCGGCCTGCGCTTCCTCACGGCCGCACTGCTCGGCGCGGTCCTCTTCCGCTGGTCCCTGCGATCGGTCAGCCGTCTCGATCTGCTGGCAGGGGTCTCCGTCGCCGGGCTGATCGCGACGCGTCCGGGCTCGAGGACCCGGCTGTGCCACCGGCTGCGGCTGCACATCGGACGCAAGGGCGAGCGCCGCAGCCTGTCCGAGGACGACTGCATCCGCCTGATCGACGGGATGCACCAGCTGGTCAAGGCGCTGATCGTGCTCGTATGGGACCGGCTGAACACCCACGTCTCCCACACCATGCGCGAGCTGATCGAGGCACGGGAGTGGCTGACGGTGTTCATCCTGTCCTCCTATGCACCCGAACTGAACGCGGTCGAGTACCTATGGGCCCACGTCAAACGCAGTCTCGCCAACCTCGGGAGCATGGCTTTCGACCGGATCGAGTCCCTCGTCCGCAACCGACTCAAACGCCTCCAGTACCGCCCGCATCCCCTCGACGGCTTCGTTGCCGGGACCGGACTCTCCCCCGACCTCCCACCACCATCACCCTGAAGCGCCGAAATCAGTAAGGTCCTCTACGCCACTGCATAGCTCACAAGCCCGTCCATGTCTGTCCGACCGGGGCAACTCCAATTGCCGACTACCCCGAACGGTTTGACTCGCGGCCCATGCCCGCGAGTGGTTCGACGCGTTCAGCGCGTACTACAACCACGAGCACCAGCATTCGCATCGGCGGGCACACACCGGCCAGCGTGCATTTCGGCACCGCCGAGGAGGTCCGCGACCAGCGGGCCGTCACCCTCGCCGAGGCATACACCCGCCACCCCGAACGCGACGGCCGCCGCCCCCGACCACCCCGGATACCCCAACAGGCATGGATCAACGACCCAGCCAAGCGCAGGGAAACCGCACCACAAACGTCATAGCATCACAACCGTCTCAATGGACTTGAAATCTTCGTGCGCCGTGGAAAGCGCTGTTTGACCGAGTGGAGGTGGAAGACCTGCACCGTTCGCCCCGTCGCAGCGGGGTGAGCGTAGCTGGCGGCAGCCTGATCCGGGAGATGCCGGGGAGGGCGGGAGCAGCCGCGACAAAGCCGGGACGGCCCAGTACTGCCAGATGGGTCGGGTCCGGCGAGCGAGACGCAGAGGTGTACGAGAGGAACTGGCGTTTACGCCCCGAAATGAGTCACCGGCTCGAACCTGGCGGATCTGGGCCGGATGCGGTGCGCACCCAACTCCCTTCAGGGGTTGGGGAACTCCCGGGCAGGTTTGTATGTGCAGGTCCGGGAGGCTGTGGTGAATGCCTGCGGCGTAACCACGGCGATGCCGCCGGGGCAGAGTCGGGCGCCTCCTGCGACGAACGGTCAGCAGTGAACACGGGAACCGTCCCGGATCTGCCGCTGTTCCGCGCGGCCAGTGCGGCGCGGTGGCTGGGCTCATCGTCGGCCGATCGGTCCGGGAGGGGGCGGAGCCGCCGTAGTACTTGGAGCCGGGGAGAGCCCGGAACAGGGGGAAGGGCGGCAGCAGTTACGGGAAGGGATGGAGACTGCAATGCCGGAAGACGCACCGCCGAACGGCGGCGCTCCGGCCGGATCGGCCCTGCTGGGACCGTCAGGTCGGGTACTGGAGATGCAGACCAAGCTTCACCGTTGGGCGGTGGCCGATCCTGGCCGCCGGTTCGACGACTTGTTCAATTTCGTGCACGACCCGGCGACGCTGATGCTGGCATTCGACCGGGTCACGGGCAACCAGGGTTCCCGGACCGCCGGCGTGGACGGCCTGACGGTCGCCGATGTCGAGTCGGCCCCGGGAGTGCCCGGGTTCCTGGACGCTTTGCGCGCGGATCTGACGTCCGGATCGTTCCGGCCGCTTCCGGTGAGGGAACGCAAGATCCCCAAGCCGGGCGGGTCCGGGAAGGTCAGAAGCCTCGGGATTCCTTCCGTGGCGGACCGGACCGTTCAGGCTGCGCTGAAGCTGGTGCCGGAGCCCATTTTCGAGGCCGATTTCCTTCCGGTTGCCTACGGGTTCCGGCCCAAGAGGCGGGCCCAGGACGCGATCGCCGAGATCCAGCGGTTCGGCACCAAGGGCTACCGATGGGTGCTGGACGCCGACATCGAGGCGGCCTTCGACAACGTCTCACACCGCGCCGTCATGGACGCAGTGCGGGGACGGGTCAAGGACAAACGCGTCCTGGCGCTGGTGAAGGCGTTCTTGAAGTCGGGCATCCTCGCCGAGGACGGTCGACGCAGGGACACCCATACCGGCACTCCGCAAGGCGGCATCCTTTCCCCGTTGATCTTCAACATCGCGTTGTCGGCGCTCGATGAGCACCTGCACCGCGACTGGAAGCCCGGCGGGCGGCTTCGAGGGAAAAGGACGCGGATCGTCGAGCTCTGCACCAGCTCGCCCGACGGCGCGACGGTGGTCTGCGCCGACGAGCTCGGCCCGGTGATCCCGCGTACCTTCCCGCCGGCACCGGGCCGGTCGCCGGACGGACACCGCGTCAAGAACGAGATCGACTACTCCGTGGACCGGAGAAGACCTGGGTCTACGGCGCCTTACGCGTCCGTGCCCCTCAAGCCGTCACGATGACCGCCACCTCCCGCAACAGTGCCTTCTACCAGCAGTCCTTCAACTGGTCGAGGAAGCCGACCCCATCGGGGACATCTATGTGGTCACGGACAACCTGTCCTCGCACAACAGTGTGTCCACCCGCACCTGGCTGGCGGACCACCCACGCACCAAGCACGTCTTCATCCCGGTCGGTGCCTGCTGGCTCAACCTCCAGGAAGGCTGGTGGCGCATCTTCCGCAAGACCGCCCTGGCCGGCCGCTCCTTCGGCGACCCCGGCCACATCACCCACGCGACCCGCGCCGCCACCGACCAGCTCAACACCCGCGCCCGCCCCTGGATCTGGGGCAGGCCCGCACCACCCACCAGACATGTACGCCGCCGCTATGTGTACATCCTTTGAGGAACCCAGCACTAGGTCGCGACCACTCACCGACAGTAGTCGGCCAGGGACAGTAGTAGGTGGGCGGACTCTGGCCGCAGATGGTCCGAGTGGGCGCCCCCCGGACCGTGCCCGTGCACGAAGACGTCGCTTGCGTCGACGCTGACGAAGCGATGGTCGAGGGCGGCGAGCGGGTATGGTTCCCCGGGCGCCCGCATCCGGATCGCGGAGACTGGGGCGGGCGCGGTGCCGATGCCGGCGTACCCGATGCCTGCCCGTTTCTCCGCCCGCAGATGCCAGAAGCCGGTGGCCCGGTCGTGCTGCGAGTACGTCGCCACGACCGGCCCGCGCAGCGGCGCCTCGCCGAGCGCGGTGAACATCATTGAGAAGGCATCACGCGACGCCGCCATCTGCAACAGCAGCATCGAGTCCACGGTGAAGGGCCGTCCCGTCGGCTCCGGAGTGCTCCAGCCCAAGGTGAGCGGTGCCCCGGCCGCCCACTGCACTGCCTCGCAAAGGAAACGGCAGCCGAAGGAGTGCCCGACAAGGTGCAGATACTGCCCGTCGCGGTTGGCCAGCACGGGCGGCGTGGCCGGGTCTGCCCGCTCCGCGTTCAGATAGCCGAGCAGCCGCCCGATCACCCGGGCCGCGTGCCCCTCTGTACTCATCGCATGCGCCCTGTCGCGGATACGGCGGTAGCCGCCCAGGGAAGGCAATGACCGGGAGGGCCAGCGAACCAGGACGGTCCAGGGCCGCCAGGACTTGAGTTGCGGATACCGCTCAGGGTCGTGCCGGTCGGCCGCGAGTGCCACCAGCCGCCGGACCGCGTCGAGCGCGGACCGCGGGCTCGTCTGCCATCCGTGCACATAGACGAGCAGGTCGGTGGCCCAGGCGGGCGGGGCGAGCGCCTCAGTGAAGTGGTCGTCGAGACGGTTGGCGGGCACGGGACGAGGGCCGACGGCGGTGTCCTGGAGGAGCCAGCCATCGGGGCCGAGGTCGACCACCTGGATGTCGGTCGGGTTCATGAGCTGACCTCCGCGGACTCGGCGCGTTCCAGGCGTGCGTCCATGCCGCAGTGCAGGGCGTAGGCGAAGCCCAGCGGGTTGTGCAGCTCGTCGGCGAAGTGGCGGGCCACAGCGTGGGCGACCGTGCCCGCCGAGTCGTTGCCGCTCAGGTAGCGGCTGAGGAACTCCAGGGCGTACTCCGCTGCGAAGACCTGCGGCATCTCTATCTGCGGACCCAGGATGCCCTGTGCGCCGGCCTCGATGAGGGCGCGGCCGAGGTAGGCGAGGTCGACGTCGCCGGCCAGGCCCGCGTAGCAGGCGTTGAGTAGGACGAAGGGACGGAACGGGGCGCAGTCGTGAGGGGCCGGGCGGTGCCTGCGGACGGTGTAGGCGTCAATGGGCCGCTGGTCGGTCAACTTCACTACAAGATAAGGCGGTTCGGGGTGCGCTGTCATGAAGTGGCCGTGACACCAGAAGTACATCAGTTGGTCGTCGAGATTCGGATCGCTGAGCGCCTGCTCCAGCTGCAGCCGGGTCGTACGCTCGGCCAGGGTGCCGCTTCGGGCCAGGACTGCCGCGACCTCGGCTGCCCGGGTCAGGCCGCGCGGATCGACTCCGACATCGTGGTTGACGCTCACGGACGGTACGGCGGGTGGGGCGTGTTCGCGGGTGTCCGCGATGACCGGATAGTAGCCGCCGGTCTGCTCGATCAGGTGTCGGTGCCCGAGGAAGCGCCGGAACAGGCCGACGAGCCCCGGCTCGTCCGTCACGTCCGGCGGCAGGCACAGCATCGGCCACGGCACGAAGAGGTCTGAGTCGAAGCGGACGCGCAGCGGTTCGTCGACGCGCAGGGCCTCGTCAAGGAAGTTGCGGAACTGCCGCACCGGCTTGCTGTCCCCACCCAGCAGCTCCTCGAAAAGCAAATGGGTGCCTTCCCCGGCTAGTTCGGAGATCGCGGCCAGCAGTTCGTCCGGCGGCTGGTCTGTGAGGTCCACAAGGGACGCGTACGGGAAGGCCGCACGCCCAGGCGCGGGACGGCCCGACGTGTCCAGCGGCTGTACGTCGACGAACTCGCCCTTCCACCTCTGCCGCAGCCTCGCCGTCACCTTCCGCACCTCCCTGGCGCTCTTCTCCAGGTCGGTCTTGTGCTCGGTGCCGCTGAGCGCCCGCACCGCGGGGCCGTGCATGCGGGCGCGGATGCGGTCGTCGCCGTACACGTCGAGACTGACGACGAGGTCGGGCGGCGGGACGCGTCCAGGAAGGCGGGTGAACCCGAGGCTCGGATCCTGGACGACACGCACGGGCAGTTCACGGGCCACGGGGTCAGTGCCTCCGCGCGGTTTCGGGGTGCGGGATAGCGAAGGGAGCGACGTCGGTGCCGGGCGTGCCGGTGACATCGATCTCCGTCTCCACCTGCTGGAGGACTGTGTCGGACTGCATGTCCTCGATGGTGAAGCGGATGCGGTGGCGGCCTGCCAGATGCGCGGCGAAACGGAAGACCGCGGCTCTGTCGACCAGTACGGAGTGCGCCGGGTCGACGTCGGCATGGGTCAGCGGGGTCGCCCGCGCGGTCAGTGGTGGCAGGTGCGCGTCCGACGTGGCCCCGGAGTGCGCCGGGCCGGGGTCGACACGCAACATGACGCGGGCAGCCGTGCCGGTGGTGGGGAAGTCGTCGAGGAGAAGGAGGCGGACGAGGGCGGCGGGAGACACGTCGCTGGCCCAGGTGCCCTCCGCAGAGGCTGCGGCTTCCGGGAGGAGGTGGCGGACGACGAGCGGAACGGTGTCGAAGTCGTCCCACTCCGTGTTCTTGAGGACATGGCGTGGAAAGCAGTTCGTGAGCGCCCGGATCGCCTGCGCCCCGCGATGGGAGCCGGGGCCGTCCCGCACGACCGCCACCCAATGCTCGCCCGCGGTGTCGCCTAGCGCCTCGAAGCGCGACCGGGCCTCGTCGAGCCGCGTACGAGCGGTGGAGTCGGGACGGGCCGCCAGCTGGAGCAGAGTCCAGGCCGGGCCGGTCCCGCAGCCGGTGTCTGCGAAGACGTTCAGAACCCGAAGCAGCGATGCCGCACGGTCGTCCGTCGTCAGCCAAGCGAGGTGGTGCAGGGTCCAGGCGAGACCCAGCCGGTCCGGCAGGCTCTCGAAGAACCGCAGCGCCTGGTTCAGCACCAACGCCGACGAGCCTGGGAGGCCAGCATCCGCGTACGCCACCCCCTGCAGCAGGATTGCCCATGCCTCGCCCCGCACATCGCCCTGCCCTTGGTGGGCCGAGGGCGCCGTCTTGAGGTCCAGCAGAACGTCCGGTTCTGGGCCGTTCAGCAGGAGCGCGACCCTGCACAGCTCGGTGTTCGTCCACGCCGCCCCCACCACGTCGCCCACTTCGTGGAACGTGTGCCCCGCCGTCTCCAGCCGCTTGCGCGCCTCCTCCAGGTCGCCGCGCATCAGCCGCAGCCGTCCGTAGTGGAAGACGGCCCATGCCTCGCCGCGCCGGTCCCCGCGCACCTGGTGCGTCTCGATCGCGAGCCGCAACAGCCGGCCCACGTCTTGCAATGCGCCGCGGTCGGTGCGGATCGCGGCGCGGGTGTGCAGGGCCCAGCCGTCCGGTACGCCGGTGGGGAGAGTGTCGAGGGTCGCCTCGGCCACTGTCAGCTGACCCATGTGGTGGTGGGTTACGGCGAGTTCGCGGACCGCGTCCGGGGTGTTGAGGCCCGCCAGCGCCTCCGCCGCGGCCCGTGGCCGTCCGGCCTGCCTGGCGGCCACAGCCAGCGGAATCGTGAGGGCATCCCGGTTGTCGATCGTGTGTCCCAGCCCGGACTTCAGCATCAGCAGGGGAAGCAGGGCGCCTTCGCGAGCGAGCTGGTGTGCCAGCCAGGTAGTGAATTCACGGGAGTTCGACTCACCGGACCGGCCCAGGCGCAGCGCGAGGTCGACGTAGGGTTCCGCGGCGTCACCCAGTTCGCCCGGATCATTGAGCACGGCCCGAGCCAGCCCTGAGTCCAACCGGCGGGAACCGGACCGGAGGGTGTCGTGCGGCTGGGTGAGGGTGAGCCGAGTGTGCAGGGCGGGGCGCAGTTCGTACCAGCCGGGGCGGGGCCGTTGCAGCATGCCCTCCCGGTGGGCCCACTCGATCACGTCACGCCGCCAGACAGGAGTGAGGCCCACGAAGGGCGATGCTATGTCCAGCGAGAACTCCGCGCCCTCCCAGGTCGCCAGGGTGTGAAGGAGGACAGGCGCGAGACGCTCCATGGATCGTAGATTCCGGGAGGCCTCGGGCGTGAGGTCCATCCGGTGCCGCACGACGGCCGAACCGTCGGACCCCGACGCACGGCTGAGCCGTGCGGTTGCGATCAGCACACAACGTGTGTCGTCGAGCAGCCGGGCGACCGTCCCCAGCAGGTCCTCGCCGTCGGTGGCCTCTGACAGGTCGTCGAGCACGATCACCGCTGGGTGGGCCCGGAACCAGTCCCGGCAGGCCGTCGCTGCCAGATTCACCAGATCCTCGGATGCGCTCAGAAGGGCTGGACGCAGTTCAGTCTGCGGCGCGCCCGACGCCAGCAGCAACCGCAGCAGCAGGCGCTCCAGACCGGTGGGGCGGCGCACCCCGATCGCGAGCCAGTGGACAGGCAGCCTGCGATCCGAGCCCAGTTCGCCCGCCAACTTCCGGGCCAGTGAAGACTTTCCGGCACCGGGAGGCCCGTACAGCACGACCACCCTCCGGTCATCTCCGAGGGACCGTCGTAATCGACGCACTTCGGCGTCGTGCTCCACCCGTGGCTTGCTCATCTCACCCCCTTCTCGACTTTACCCGTTCAAGCACCCATCTCGACCCCTATCTCCATGACCTCCCGCGCATGCCTCCCCGCACCATCCCGGACCACCAAGCCTGCTGCCAAGCCGCTTCGGGGCTCCCGCCTCAACGACGGAGCAACGAAGTTGAACTCCGCATTCTCCCGCGTGCAGCCGCGGCAACAGGGTATCTGAGAGGGTATTTGATCTAGGCGCATTGCCCTGTATGCCCTAGTAAGTTCCTCGCCAGGTTGGTGTGCACTCGTCTGTTATGCGCTTGGCGAGGTTGTCGATCGAGGCGATGTGGATCACCGCCTCGGAGCTGGCCGTGAGCGTCTCGTAGTCGCGGGCGAGGCGGCGGTGCATCATGATCCAGCCACCCTGGTTCCGGGGCCACGGACGGTGATTTCCATGTCGATGCCGAGGGTGGCTGCGTGCTCGACGAGGTGCTGGCGGTAGCCGCCGCCGGACCTTGCGGATGCCGGGGTGTTCGGCGGCGACCTGGTCCAGGAGCTGGTTGCCAGCCACGGAGTCCTGCACGTTTGCCGCAGTGACGAGCACCGCGAGCAGCAGGCCGATGGTGTCGACGACGATGCTCCGTTTCCGCCCGGCGATCTTCTTACCGGCACCCCCTGCCGGCGCGGAACAGCCGCGGGGCGCGGACTCATGTGCTGCGGCTGGTGTGCGAATGGTCTGCAGCCGCCGCCTGGGCGGGGTGTCAGTCCCGGGACGAGCCGGGCTGGTCATGCCTGCGGCACAGGGCGCTCAACAGTTCGTCGAACGGGGTCTGCAGGGCGTGAGCGAGAGCGTGCCAGGTCTTCAGCGTGCCGATAGTGCGCCCCTGCTCGATCTCGATGAGAGTGCGCCTGGCCAGGCCGCTGCGGTCGGCGAGTTCGTCGTAGCTCCACCCACGCGCGGCCCGCAGACGCGCGAGCTCCAACCGCGGCGCGTCGAGGTCCGGATCGGGCGGAAAGATCGTCACCTGCCCATCCGGCGGTGCAGACCCCTGCCCTGTCAGTGCAGACCTCTGCCCTATTTGCCCGGGTGGCATCTACTACAGCAGGGCAGACCTCTGCACTACGGCGGGCGGCCACCCCACAAGCGACAACGCAATCGGCGCGGAAACAGCAGGAGGAACACGCGCCCATGACGCTGCGTACAACATCCCCGGCGACCCCACGCGCCTGGACCGTGGAACTGCACCCGCACGCCCACGGGCTCGTCCTCGTGTGCAGGCAATGCCCACACGGCAACACGCGCATCACCGCTGCCTCCGCCCGCTCGGCCGCCCTGGCCCACCTCCCACGGCACGCACGTAGCGACCCCGGTCGCACAGCTGACGCCGGTGAGCGTGGCGCCGTGCCGCTCGCGCGCGCCCGCAACCGTGGGCCCATCGCCGCCAGCGTCTCGGCTATGCCGTCGTCCGTCACTCTTGTTCCCTTCTCACCGGCCGTGCCGCCCGGCTCTGTCCTGCAAGTTTGCCCGAATGGCAACGCCAATCGCGTCGGGGGCCGTCGCACCGCATGATCGATGTGTACCCGCGCCACCGCGAACCGAGGAGAAACCCATGCAGCCCGAGCCGTCCGCCGAACTCCGCCACCGCACCATCGAGGCCCCCGCCGGCCGGCTGCACCTGGTCGAGCAGGGCACCGGCCCGCTGATCCTGCTCGTGCACGGCTTCCCCGAGTCCTGGTACTCCTGGCGGCTGCAGCTCCCGGCCCTCGCCGCAGCCGGATACCGGGCCGTGGCCATCGACGTGCGCGGCTACGGCCGCTCCTCCAAGCCCGCCGCGACCGACGCCTACCGGATGCTCGACCTGGTGGAGGACAACCTCGCCGTCGTCCGCGCCCTCGGCGAGGAGAACGCGGTGGTCGTCGGCCACGACTGGGGCTCCAACATCGCGGCCACCTCTGCCCTGCTCCACCCCGAGGTCTTTAGCGCCGTCGCCCTGCTGAGCGTCCCCTACGCGCCACCCGGCGGCCCCCGCCCCACCGACATCTTCGACCAGATCGGCGGCCCCGAGCAGGAGTTCTACGTCTCCTACTTCCAGGAGCCCGGTCGCGCCGAGGCGGAGATCGAGCCCGACGTCCGCGGCTGGATCACGGGCTTCTACGCGGCCTTGTCCGCCGACACCATGCCCGCTCAGGGCGAGCCCGATCCGCACTTCGTGACCCAGAGCGGTGACGGCCAGATCCGCGACCGCTTCCCCATGGGCAAGCTTCCTGCCTGGCTGATCGAGGACGACCTCGACGTCTACGTCGGGGAGTTCGAGCGCACCGGCCTGACCGGCGCCCTCAACCGCTACCGCAACATGGACCGCGACTGGGAGGACCTCGCCCTCCATCGCGGCGCCCCGATCAAGCAGCCGTCCCTGTTCATTGGCGGCGCACTGGACGCCTCCACCACCTGGATGGCGGACGCGATCGACGCCTATCCCGCCACTCTTCCCGCCCTGTCCGCCTCCCACCTCCTGGAGGGCTGCGGGCACTGGATTCAGCAGGAGCGTCCCGAGGAGGTCAACCGCCTGCTCACCGACTGGCTCGCCACCCTCCAGGGCTGAACCGCCGGACACACCGGCGTCACCCGTGCGAGCAGGCCCCGTGACCTCGCCGCCCTGCTCGCACGGGCGACGGCCGGCCCGCCAGGACGTCCCTCAGCCCTCGTCCGGCGCGAGCGCACCGGCGTCGAGGCCGTGCGTGCGCGCAGCGGCCGGACGAAGTGCCCCCATCTCCCGGCCGCGTTATGGGCGACGCCCGCCCCGACTTCCCGATTGGTGCCGCAATGCCTCTTTCCTCCTCGGCTGAGGACCGCCCCGGACTGGATTCGCGCCGCTGGCTCGCGCTGACGGTGATCTCAGTGGCCACGCTGATGGTGGTGCTGGACGCCTCCATCATCAACATCGCTCTCCCGCAGGCACAGTCGGATCTGGGCATCAGCGACGCGAACCGGCAATGGGCGGTCACCGCCTATTCGCTGGCTTTCGGAGGCCTGCTGCTGCTCGGTGGCCGCATCGTCGACTTCGTGGGCCGCAAACGCGTCTTCCTCATCGGCCTGGTGGGGTTCGCGGCCGCCTCCATGATCTCCGGTCTCGCCACCACTGGCGCGGTTCTGTTCGCCGGACGGGCCCTGCAGGGCGTATTCGCCGCCCTCCTTGCTCCGGCGGCACTGTCCCTGATCGCGGTCACCTTCAACGACGCTCGTGAGCGAGCCAAGGCATTCGGCGTCTACGGTGCGTTGCAGGGCGCCGGCGGCGCCGTTGGTCTCATCATCGGCGGGGTGCTGACCGAGTACACCACCTGGCGCTGGTGCATGTTCGTCAATACCCCCATCGCCCTGGCTGCCGCCCTCGCAGCCCTGGCAACGGTGCGTGAAAGCCGGGTGGAAGGCAGACGCCGCTACGACATTCCCGGCGCCCTGCTCGTCACCATCGGCCTGGTCTCACTGGTCTGGGGTTTCACCCACGCCGCAGAGAAGGGCTGGTCCAGTGCGCTGTCCTGGGCCCTGCTGATCACCGGTGCTGCGCTGATCGCCGCCTTCATCGCCGTCGAGCGCCGCACGGCTTACCCCGTGCTGCCCCTGCGCGTAGTCCTGGACCGCGACCGGGGCGGTGCGTTCCTGATCTCCCTGCTCACCGGCGCCGGTCTTTTCGCACTCATGCTGTTCCTGACCTACTACCTCCAGGCCAATCTCGGCTATCAGCCCCTCCACGCGGGCCTGGCTTTCCTTCCCTTCTCCTGCAGCCTCATCGCCGCAGCCACGCTTGGTGCCGCGCTGGTACCAAAGGTCGGCCCCAAGCGGCTGATGGTCAGCGGTATCGCCGTAGCGCTGATCGGCACTCTGTGGCTACCCCAGATCGAACAGACCGGCCGCTACCTTCTCGTCGTGCTGCCCGCGATGATCCTGATCGGACTGGGCCTCGGAGCAGCATTCGTCGCCCTGCCCAATACCGCCCTGGCCGGCATCGACCCCTCCGACACCGGTGTGGCCAGTGCCATGATCAGCACAACCCAACAGATCGGAGGCGCGATGGGGCCGGCACTCCTCAACACACTGTACGTTTCGACGCTCACCGGGTTCCTCGCTGCCCAGGATGGCACGATCACCAAGGCGGTGCGCCTGGACGGATACGTCCACGGGTACCGCGTAGCCTTCATCGCCAGTGCGGTTGCCTTCACCCTCGCCCTTGCCGTCGCCACCTTGCTGATCAAGAAGCCGATGCGTGCGGGCACACCCTCGGAAGCACCCGTGCACGTCGGTTGACCGTACTCCCGCGGCTGGCATGACCCCCTGTCCGCGTGGGAGAGGCGAGCCGACTGAGCTTGATGTTTAACCTCGCAGGTCACTCGACCTGCTGATCTGCGGTTCTTTCCGGGACAGCGGAGGCGGCCGTTCTCCACGCTTCGAGATGCCGAGTCACGAAGCACGAGAGAACGGCCGCTTTCTATGAGTCTCCCCGTCGACGCTCCTGCAGGCCAGGCATTGGCCCTGCTGTTCCGCTTTCGGGTTGAGTTCTACGAATGCCTCTACGCACGTTCGGACGCACTCTTCGAGCTCACCGACGCGGTGCTGTGCGCGGACGGGCCCGTGAAGACCTTGGTCGAGCTGTCACTCGCGGTCGAGCACCGGCGCGGGCACGGCGCCCTGTACGCCGCGCTGGACCGGGGCTGGCTGGAGCCGGCCCGGCTGCGTCGCACGCTGGCCGGCTCGCCGCTGCCGAGGGCGGCCGACGGCAGGATCGTGCTGGCCGTCGATGTGAGCAACTGGCTCCGCCCCGACGCTCCCACCAGCGACGACCGGCTCTTCTGCCACGTCTACGGACGTGGCGACCGCAAAACGGACCAGCTCGTTCCCGGCTGGCCGTACTCCTTCGCCGCCGCCCTGGAAACAGGCCGCACCTCCTGGGTCGCGCTGCTGGACGCCGTGCGCCTCGGGCCGGCCGACGACGCAACCGCCGTCACCGCCGCCCAACTGCGCGATGTCGTCGAGCGGTTGACACAGGCCGGACACTGGCAGCCGGGCGACCCGGAGATCCTGATCATGATGGACCCCGGCTACGATGTCGCCTACCTCTCCCACGCTCTCGCGGACCTTCCGGTCGTGCTGGTCGGGCGCCTGCGCTCGGACCGCGTCATGCTCCGCGACGCGGGCCCCGCACGCTCCACCCCGAAGGGCGGGCGCCCGCGTCGACACGGTGGCGTCCTCACCTTTGCGAAGCCCGAGAGCTGGCATCAGCCTCAGGTCACCACGGTCACGGACACCACCCGCTACGGCACCGCGGAGGCGATCGCGTGGGACCGGATGCACCCCAGGCTCACCCACCGCGGCCCCTGGCTGGACCACGCCGATGAGGAACTGCCCATCCTTCACGGGACGTTGGTGCGACTGAAGGTCGAGCGCCTGCCCGGCGACCGGGACCCGGAACCAGTCTGGCTGTGGTGCTCGGCCACCGCTGTCACCGGCGCGGATGTGGACCGCTGGTGGCAGTCGTTCCTGTGCAGATTCGACCTGGAGCACACCTTCAGGCTCATGAAGCAGACGCTCGGGTGGACCGCCCCGAAAATCTGCCACGCCGACAGCGCCGACCTGTGGACCTGGCTCATCATCGGCGTCCACACACAACTCCGCCTTGCCCGGCCTCTGGCCGAGGACCTCCGCCGCCCCTGGGAGCGGCCTGCCGAGCCCCGCCGCCTCACCCCCGCCCGAGTACGGCGGGGGTTTCGCACCATCCGTCCGACTACCGCTCGCCCAGCGGCGGCACCGAAACCGTCCAAGCCGGGCCCGGGCCGGCCTCCCGGCTCGAAGAACAAGCAGCGGGCCAGACGTCACGACGTCGGAAAGACGGTCAAACGCTCCGAGTCGATCAAGGAACACCAAGCCCGACGAGGATAAATGCCAAGCTCAGAGCGTGTTTCCGAACCCGAACCGGAAGCTAAGAGGATGTCTCATGTGGTGAGTTTCGCGAGCTTCTTGTAGCAGGTGAGGGCGGCTGCGAGGCCGAGGAAGGCGAGGAAGTGGGAGCCTTTTC